>DASSCG010000082.1:0-4924 GCA_035697925.1 Pyrinomonadaceae bacterium | reverse complement strand
TACGGAACGCTTGGTCGTTTCCTTAGACCTCAGGGGATTGAAATCATGTTTACGGCCGGAGCAATCATTCTGGCCAATATCTTCGTCACTTTTCCGCTAGCATTTGGAGTAATCAAACCTGTTTTCGACACGATGAGTCGCTCACTGGAAGAAGCCTCTGCCACGATTGGGGCGACGCGCGTGCAAACCTTTTGGCATGTGACGCTGCCATCACTGCGCGGCGCGCTTGTGTCCGGAGCGCTGCTGACTTTCGCGCGCGCAGTAGGCGAGTTTGGCTCAACGATTCTCGTGTCAGGAAACCTTGCCGGGCGAACGCAGACTGCGCCTCTTTACATTTTTGCGAAATTTAACGAAGGTCAGATCGAAGCCGCAAATGCCATCGCCATCGTCCTGGCGTTGTTTTCCTTTCTCATTTTTAGCGTTTTATTTTTCGCCCGCGATTGGCTGGATGTGGATTAGAGGATTAACGTGAAAGCCAAAGAGGCCATGTTCACAGAGCAGCCAGCGACGCCCGACTCTAACCAGAGCGCGCCTCCGGTCGCTACTCGTGTGATGGGTGTTAGTAAACGCTTTGGAAAAACATCCGTCCTCGAGAACGTCAATTTCGACGTCGCCGACGGTGAGACGCTGGTTTTGCTTGGAGCTTCTGGAAGCGGTAAAACGACGATCCTCAGGATCATTGCCGGCCTTGAACAACCGTACACAGGCAAAGTAATCCTGCATGGTAAGGATGTTACTGAACTGCCTGCCCGCGAACGCGGTGTTGGCGTGATCTTTCAATCGTACGCGCTCTTCCCAAAGATGAACGTCGAGAGGAACATCGGCTACGGTCTTAAGATCCGGCGGCGCAAGCGCAAAGAAATAAAAGAAACCGTTCAACGGCTGTTGGAGTTGGTACAGCTTCAGGAGCACCGCAAGAAGTACCCCTCACAACTCTCCGGTGGTCAGCAGCAGCGAGTTGCCATTGCGCGTACTCTTGCCTACAACCCCGAAGTCTTGCTCTTTGACGAACCTTTTGGCGCTCTCGATGCGCAAACACGAGTGCATCTGCGTCGGGAAATTAAGGCGTTACTGAAGAAGGTCAACGTGCCCGCAATATTCATCACGCACGATCAGGAGGAAGCGTTAGAACTCGGCGACCGCATCGCAGTGATCAATGTGGGCCACATCGAACAGATTGGGACGCCTTACGAAGTTTATAGCAATCCGGCAACTGAGTATGTGGCCACTTTCCTGGGAGCAGCCAATCTTCTGCCGGGGGTTATTCGGGGCGACACCGTAGAACTCGGCTCGGCCCGCATCCAACTTCCCGCTGAAAAACAGAAATTTAGGGAGGGGCAGCCAGTCACTCTCATTTTTCGTCCCGAAGACGTTTCACTCACCGGGAGAGGACGACCCTTCGGACACGCTTTCATTGCAAATGGAATTGTGGAAGCGAAGAGTTTTGTGGGTGCTTATGAACGTGTAAATGTGAGGGTTGACTTAAATGATTCGACTGCTTCCGAAACGAACGATACGCCTTTCTATCTAACTACTGAGACTCCTGAAAGGGAACGAAGCAAGCCGATCATCGCGACGCGATCCAAGTCTGAAACCAGCGGCCTCACACTCAATGTGGGGGACCGGGTAGCGGTGACCATCCGGTCTTTCACCGTCCTGCCGTCATCAACCAAGCAGTAACTTTTGTGACGCCAAGGATAGTCAGCAGGCTTAAAGGGTGGTTTACCTTGCTCCTGCTTGGCGACATTCAAGAACTCACACATTTTCATTATCCAAAGCGGCTACGGCCAGGCGATGAAACTCCCTGCGCACGCTGTTGATGTTAGCGAAAGGGAGTGTGCGAGAGTGCGTGCGATTGGTTAGCAAAACAAAAATTCTCTCGTGGTGGGGATCGATCCAACAGCTGGTACCGGTGAATCCGCTGTGTCCGTAACTATCGGGCGGTAAGGACCGGCCCGCCGCTGACTCCGGAGTGCCTGCCAGCTGCCAGCCTATCGAGCGCGACTCTTCAAGTTCCTCGGTCATGTTTGTCTTAAAGAGCTCACAAGTCCGAGCATTAAGAACTTGGCTTTGTGCCGGCAGAAACTGCGCTGCAATGCGAGCTGTTTCATCAGCGTTTGAGAACAAACCTGCATGTCCGGCGACCCCACCAAGAAAGTAAGCATTACCATCATGCACTTCGCCCCAGATCAAATTCTCTCGCCATTTTCCGTACTCCGGTGTTCCCAGTTCACCGGCCGTTGCGCGTTCGTAAGCATTCCCAGTCTCGCAAGCGGCAATCCCTGTTTGCATCGAGATTTCAGGATTGAAAAAGGTATTCCGGAGTTCAAGGCGGTCTAAAATCTCGATTCGTGCCAGCTCGGAAACGGTTTTGCCTGTGTAGCGTTCGAGTAGAAGTCCCAGTGAGATAAATCCCAAGTCGCTGTAGATGACCCGAGTACCCGGTTTGTACTCGAGGTCCAGTGCTCCGATCACGCCGGGCACACGATCGCGCTCGCCCTCAGCGAGGATGTAAAGCGGTCGCCAGGCAGGTAACCCTGATGTGTGAGTTAGCAATTGGCGGACAGTGATTGCCTGCTTATCCGTGCGTTCAAACTCGGGCAAGTAATTTGCGACGGCACTATCTGGAGTTAATTCGCCTGCCTCGATTCGGCGGGCGCATAAGAGGCCAGTGACCAGTGGCTTGGTCAAACTCGCGAGATCGTAGATGGTTTGCAGAGACGCAGAAATGCGGTAAGGGTCGACGACTGCATGTCCCAGGGCGTCTGTATAAACGGTGCGCCCGCGCTCTATTACGACGTAGACAGCTGAAGGGAAGTCGCCGGCAATGATGCGCGATTTAAGGAGCGTAGAGATTTGCTCTTGAGGCTGAACCGGAGTCGTCGACATATTCAAGAGTCCAACAACTTTTTCACTCACGCCTCATCGGCCATTTATCCACGGTCCCCGGCCATGTGAAGTTTCAGCGCTTCCACTTGAGTGCGTTCGGCATGCTCCTTGATGCTCTGTTGAACGGCCAGGGCCAGCTTAAGGGCGTTCCTTCCGTCATCTCCTGACACAGGCGAAGATTTCTTTTGTTGCGCGGCTTCGATGAAGGAGGCAATCTCGGCGCGAAGAGGTTCAATGTCGATGACATCCAGATTACGTACGTGCACTCCGGGCCATGAGCCATCCGCAGTTGGTGGCGCAAGGCCGCTGACAGAAGCTCTCTTAGTCATATAGTCAACGGCTACATAGTCATGCGGTTGAAAGAAACGCATCTTGCGAATCTTCTCGGTGCCAACACGCGACGCCGTGATATTCGCGACTGCTCCCGAAGAAAACTCAAGGCGCGCATTAGCTGCATCAACTCTATTTGTCAGAATAGGAATGCCAACAGCATGGACGCCAGTTACCTCTACCTGTTCGCCTACCAACCACTGAACGATATCCAGATCGTGAATCATCAAGTCGAGCACCACATCAATATCGAGCGAACGGGCCGTAAACTCGCCCACCCGATGTATCTCGAAATAGACGGGATTTCGCACATGAGGACGGAGTGCGATCATGGCCGGGTTGAATCGTTCCAAATGGCCGATCTGCAAAATGGCGTTACCTTGTTTCTCCGCGTGAATCATTCGATCCGCTTCGTCAAGAGTACGTGAAATAGGCTTTTCGACTAGAACATGGATGCCGGATTCAAGGAGAGTGCAAGCAATTTCAGAGTGGGATTCGGTGGGCACGGCCAGACTGACAGCATCGACGCGACCGATTAATTCGCGCCAGTCAGTGGTCCATTGTACCCCGCGTTCTTCGGCTACCGAACGCGCTACCTGTTCGTTCAGGTCGCAAACCCATTCACAGTGGCTCATGCCTTCGTCGGAAAGAGCTTTATGAACCCGAGCATGTTGTCGGCCTAAATGGCCTACTCCGATGACTGCTGTTCGTAAGGACATGGGAATTGGATAGTGATCAGTTTTCAGTTGTTACTTGTCAGTGGTCAGTGGTCAGTTGTTAGTGGTTATTGGGTATTGTAGTAATCAATCATCGTGTCCCCGGAGGGGACAAATTCAATAGCCGGGGGCAGCGCCCCCGGTATCGGCAGAGTATTTCCGACCCTGAAAGGGTCGAACCCGGAATGCTTCTGAACTTCGTCGTTTGTCCGCTTAGCCTATTTCGACGATACTCACGTTCACTTGATCTCAACTGGACAACTTGCAACGACCATTGACTCCTGACAACGGACTACTGACACGGACCACGACCACTAACTCACTTCGGAGCGACTATACTTGCAACCTTTAACGCTTGCCAAGCGGGGCTGGCTTCTACTATTTCTGGCTGTAATTGCTTTCTACTTCTACGGTCTCGGTCATATGCCATTTGTCGGCCCCGACGAGCCGCGCTACGCCCAAGTCGCGCG
Organism: Pyrinomonadaceae bacterium; assembly: GCA_035697925.1. GTDB lineage: Bacteria > Acidobacteriota > Blastocatellia > Pyrinomonadales > Pyrinomonadaceae > PSRF01. The sequence continues at coordinate 519 of DASSCG010000082.1, read as the reverse complement.
CGAGATGTTTCTGCGACGGGATCTCGTGACCCCAACCCTCGGAGGGGAGACATGGTTTGAAAAGCCACCACTACTTTACTGGGGGATGATTGCCGGTTATCGACTGTTCGGCGTGAATGAGTGGTCCGCCCGTCTGGCACCCGCTTTGTCCGGACTTCTAACGGTGCTTGCCGTGTTCTGGACCGGAAGGCGCGTTTGTCAGTCCAGCGAACGTGCGGTCAGTGGATTGGCGCCATGGAGTGGAGCCATTACTGCTTCAACTCTGGGAATTATTGTTTTTTCGCGAGGTGTTGGCTTCGATATTGTTGTCACGATGACAATAGGCTGGGCGCTTTGTTTTTTTCTGGTATCAGAATTTGAGAGCGACGAAAAACACCGGCGCCGGTTGATGTTCGGCTTTTATTTTTTTATTGGATTATCACTTTTGGCCAAAGGACTAATTGGTCTGGTCATTCCTTTCTCCGTTGCTGGTTTATACCAACTGATGCGGCGGCAGTTCCCCGCAAGGTATTTCTTACG
>DASSCG010000081.1:0-4206 GCA_035697925.1 Pyrinomonadaceae bacterium | reverse complement strand
ATGCGCACAGCGATAAAGAACATAAGCTGCAAAAGCTCCCACAATCAATTTGACGCTGAGAAAGGGAGTCTCGCCAAAACTAAGAATCCGAGCCATCAAGCCGTTACCTTCAGTAGCCACCTCCAAACGCACCCAAAGGATTGTGAGCTGAGCATCAAGCCAGTTCATTGCGAATAAAAGCAAGCTTTTGTAAAGGGTTCCCATTTGATTCCCTGATCGCTAAACGTAGTTAAACTTCTGCCCTTTTAACGCCAGAACCTCCAAACCTGGATGGGCCCGGAGGTTCTGTCGTACACGGGAGGAACGAGACTCGTACCGTTGTATTAGGGAAAAATCATCAATGCTATCCTCTTTCCGAAAACGCAGTACGGCCGAATCACGTTTCGAAAGTTTCGAGTATCTGAGCCCAATACTCTTAACTTAATGCCTCGATTGCTGCGTATTATAGACCTCCTATACGCAATGCGAAAAGGCAACTGCAAGTTCTCGATCCTGACAATTTTCAATCACTATGAGCTTTTCCATCGCCGATGCAGTCCGTGAAGCGACGCAGATGTTAAGCGAAGCGGGCGTGCCCGATCCTCGCCGCGAAGCAAGCTCACTACTCCAACACGTTATCAATTGTGATCGCACGTTCATCATTACTCACGCCAACGATTTGATAACACCAGAGCAACAGGAAATTTTTAGAGAGTATTCTGTGAGGAGGGCCGAAGGTGAGCCCCTGCAATATATCACCGGGCATCAAGACTTTTTTGGCTTGGACTTTGAGGTGACGAAGGATGTTTTAATTCCCCGTCCTGAGACCGAGTTGCTTGTGGAAACTGCACTCAGCCTTCTCCACGATGGATCCTCAGCTCCCATCATTTGCGATGTTGGGACGGGGTCGGGCTGTATTGCTGTATCACTTCTACACGAGGAGGAACGAGCTGCCGCGGTGGGAATCGACCTCTCCATCGAGGCGATACAGATCGCAAGAGGGAATGCGGCACGTCACGGAGTTGATACCAGACTTTCTTTAATGGTCGGAGATTGTTTGTCTGCTTTTGACTTCGCTAAACCAATGTTCGATTTGGTGGTTTCAAATCCGCCTTATGTGGCCACATCCCACCTGCCGGGCCTGCAGAGAGAGGTTCGCGACCATGAACCGCGGCTCGCACTGGAAGCAGGTCTTGACGGACTCACGGTTATCCGGCGCTTGCTACTAGAGTGCAGTGCCGTCATCAAAAGTGGCGGGCATTTATTGTTCGAAATAGGTTTTGACCAGGGCGCAGCTGTTGAACGTCTGGTCGACAGAACTACCTGGAGATTTTTGGACATTCATAAAGATTTGCAGGGTATTCCCCGCATTGTCGCTTTACAAAAATCCAGCTCGTAAAGCGCTCAGTCAGTCATTCTCAAAATCTTGTCACATTCGCCGTGCCCATGGTGTTTATGTCTCAGAACCTCGAAAAACTGAAAACTTAAATCTGAAGAGGAACTTCCCAGGAGACATCATGAATATTTTTATACGACGAACCCTGTTTGTTGCCGCGACTCTGAGCGCAATGAGTGCGCTTGCATTTGCACAGGATACCCGCGGCTCTCTTAATTGTCGCGATAATTGGGAAAGCGATCGCCTAATGGGCCATTGCGAAATTAAGGAGCAAACCGTAGCCGCCGGGGGCACGATTACGGTCGACGCTCGCAAAAATGGAGGAGTAGCGGTAAAAGGCTGGGATCGAGGTGAGGTCCTGGTGCGAGCAAGAATTCAGACTGCGGCCGCAACTCAAAGTGAGGCTGATGAACTTGCAAAGCAAGTCAGAATCGAAACTGCAGGTGGCAAGATATTTGCCGAAGGGCCAGAAAATCGACGCGATTACCATTGGAATGTTAGTTACGAGATTTTTGTCCCACGCCGCTCTGACCTTTCCCTCGAAGCCTACAATGGCGGCATTTCTATCGCCGACGTTAGCGGGCGAATTCAATTCACTGGACATAACGGTGGTGTGGTGTTGAAACGAGTGGGAGGCGCAGTCAGGGGCGGTACGACCAATGGCGGTGTTGTAGTTGAACTTGATGGTTCCAGCTGGGACGGCGAAACGCTGGATGTAAGAACCACCAATGGCGGAATCGTCATGTCAGTACCGGAGAACTATTCCGCACATCTGGAAACTGGAACGGTTAATGGACACCTTAGCGTGGATTTTCCGGTGACTGTGCAAGGGCGCATCACGAGAGAATTAGCCGTAAACCTAGGGTCAGGGGGACCAACTGTGCGGGTCATGACTACAAACGGGGGCGTAAGGATCAAGCGCATAGGATCGGGCTCTAACAACTAAAACTTGAAACCCCACCAAACATAAGGGTGCTGAATTGGCTCCAATCGATGGACCAATGAAGCGCCCTTTTCCCGTTAGAATTCCACCCCAAAACTTTGATTGCTGATTGGCCGCTGGCTACCTGACCCGGCGCCCAGGTAAGCCTCGAATTGGCCAACTTACGAGGGCTTTGAAGTCTTCCTTTATCCTTTTGGGTTTTTAATCTAATCTTGCAGCGTGGATAAGTTTCGCATTAAGGGCGGCAACCAGCTCAAGGGTAATGTCTCAATCAGTGGCGCCAAAAACTCTGCCCTGCCCTGCATGGCGGCTGCTCTGCTGACTCCTGAAACTGTAATTCTGCATAACCTTCCGTACGCCCGAGATATCATCACCCAGCGTCGCCTGCTGGAGGACCTTGGCGCCACGGTCCTGACTCCTGAGCTCAGGACGCACAAAATTAACGCCTCTCACATTGAGATATTCGAGGCGCCCTACGAGCTTGTGAAGACTATGCGGGCTTCAGTCCTGGCACTGGGTCCGTTGCTAGCTCGTTTCGGTAAGGCGAAAGTTTCGTTACCTGGTGGGTGCGCGATCGGTACGCGACCTATCGATCTTCATCTGAGAGGTTTCGAACAGTTAGGTGCTGAAGTCCGACTGGAAGCAGGTAACGTTGTAGCCCGTTCTCCTCAAAGCGGCCGGCTGAAAGGCGCGGAAATTCACTTCGACAAGGTTACTGTAACCGGTACGGAAAACCTGCTGATGGCGGCAACTCTTTCTGAGGGGACCACGGTTCTCCATAACGCCGCGCGTGAACCGGAAATAGCCGATCTTTGTCAATTGTTGAATCGGATGGGGGCGCGTGTGCGTGGGGCTGGAACGTCAACCATTGAGATCGAAGGCGTTGAATCGCTCGGGGGCGCAGAACATACAATCATCCCCGATCGGATCGAAACAGGTACATTCATCGTGGCGGCGGCGATAACGGGTGGCGAGCTGGAGATCAGAGATTGTCGACCAGAACATCTAACGAGCGTTATTAACAAGCTAACCGAAGTGGGTGTAGAGATTGAGGAGTTGAATCCCAGCACCCTACGGGCGAGTTCCAGACGAGGCTTAAAATCTATCGACTTGACTACCGAGCCTTATCCTCAGTTTCCCACAGACATGCAAGCGCAATACATGGCTCTGATGACGCAGGCTGAAGGTAGTTCCGTAACGACTGAGACAGTTTTTGAGAATCGGTTTATGCATGCCTCAGAACTGCAGCGAATGGGCGCCCGAATCCATCTGAATGGACGAATGGCTACTGTTGATGGCCCGACAAGGTTGACCGGCGCACCAATTCAAGCCTCGGACTTAAGAGCATCAGCATCTCTGGTACTGGCGGGGTTGGTGGCGGATGGAGAAACCATTATCGATCGTGTCTACCACATCGATCGTGGTTATGAGAAGATTGAAGCCAAGTTACGAGCCGTAGGTGCTGACATTGTCCGAATCAGAGAATCCGTTACCGCGCCACTCACGGGAGCAACACACCAAGATGCTGCGGCGTAAAGTCAGCGTCACAATTTTGGATGAGAGAGCCTATTAATAATGTCTGACCAGAGCTGTTTGTTTTGCGGAATAGTTTCCGGCAAAGTGCCGGGTGAACAAATACATCAGGATGAAGTATGCATAGCAATCCGCGATATCAACCCGCAAGCACCGACCCATGTTTTGATAATTCCCCGCGAGCACATGGAATCGCTGAACGAGGCGTCACATAGAGATGAGTCTCTGCTTGGACATCTGTTGCGGATTGGCGCTCGCATCGCGAACGATGAGGGACATTCGGAGGACGGCTATCGCACGGTCATAAACACCGGTGCTGGGGCCGGCCAGTCTGTGTTTCATCTCCACGTGCATG
>DASSCG010000080.1:0-5251 GCA_035697925.1 Pyrinomonadaceae bacterium | reverse complement strand
GAGATCCCGGAGTCATCGGCAAATTCGATGTCATAGAGCGATATAAACTACCAACGAAACCTTGATTCTCTGCGTGCAAATCCAACAACTCGTTGCACCGGGTAGTCAGTGGTCAGTAGTTCGTACCGTCTTGTTGTAGTCAATGATCCTGTCCCTGAAGGGGTCGGGGAATTAAAACTTCGCTTAACCGGGGGCGTTGCCCCCGGCTATTGAATTCGTCCCCTTCGGGGACGGCTCGTAGCTGACCGCGCCATAGCATGCTTCTCAAGTAACCTTGCTGCGCTCGCAGTTGAAGCGCAGCGGTTCGGTGGCTTGAGGTTTTACCGCGAAGGAACACAACAATGTGTCAGCGCGTCTACATTGCATCACAGAAAGAGCTCCCGCTGGTGAAACGGTCCCAACGAGAGCCATATCTGCAGGTCGAGGGTCTGACCAACGCACAGGCCGCAGTTCGACGACACTTTCGCCGCGAGTTCGATCATTTCTATGTCGCTGGCGCCCATCTGCCGTGCGGCTGTGGGTTTCCTGCATATTCGTCCGATCCGCAAGCTAAGCAGATTCGCATCGCGGATGAAGATCGAAAGAGCGTAGCCCGCCTGCGTGACTACCTGCGCGTGGGCCTGGGTAAACGCCGGCCGGTTCAGCTCTATCTGTGCTGGCCGGGCGACGAGGGCGAGGCGCCGAGGAACGAACGCAGTATCAAGGTAACAGAGTTGGAGGATCCCGAGTTTCGATTTCGCACGTCGGAGATTCTCACGGTGCATCAGTGACCAGGCTTCAGGCCACATAGTTATAGAGCGCCGCGGCGACGCGCAGGTGGACCTAGTCGCTACGCATCCATAGTGATTGACGGGAACTTTGCTTCCGGCAAGGGCATCAAAGGTTGCATGCACAAAACCAACAACTTATTGATGGCTCGTATATTTCTCCATTCACACTGCCTCGGCGTAGTCCTGCTGCTGACTATGACCTCATGCCAGGGACAGACGCTTTCCCGGTGCCGCCCTACACCGCCGATGTCGCCGAACGCCAAGCCCGCCGTTCTGGGTTTAAGTCTCAGTCGTGACGCCAAGACGCTTGTCGTTGCCGGAGGCGACGCCAAGATCAGAGTTGTCGATATGGCCACGGGCGAAGTGCAAAAGACTCTGGCTGGTCACACTAACGCGATCTACCGAGCCATCCTCAGCCCAGACGAAAAACTGCTGGCGTCTTCTAGTCGTGACCTCACTGCAAGGGTGTGGGACCTCGCCACGGGCCGAGAGCTTTACAAGCTCAGCGGCTTTCGTTGCTCGGTCAAATCTGTGGCCTTTAGTCCCGACGGCCAGACGGTCGCTGCCGCAGGGAATGATGGGATGGTAAAGTTGTGGGACGTGAAAAGCGGCGAAGAGTTGAAGTCGTTCGTGCACATCAACTCGGCGGACGTCGACATGTCAGTTTATTCGGTGGCGTTCGGTCGCGACGGAAAAAAGATTTATGCGGGTAATGGTGACGGAACGATCAGCGAATGGGATGTGGCCGCGGGGAAAGAAACGCGCGCGTGGAAAGCGCACGACCCGACTAATCTAAAGCTACTCTTCAGCCCCGACTTTTCATTGCTGGCATCATATGGTGATGGGCTCGTCAAGCTCTGGGATACATCAAGCTGGCGCGAAGTCCGCAGCATGCCAACGTCGCGCGCACCCGCGGCTTTCAACTACTCCAGCACGATTGCGTTCAGTCATGACGGAAAATTGGTCGCTGCCAGTGGGATTGGATTAGATCAAAAGCAGACTAATTACGTGTATGTCCAGGTCCTGGTGTGGAACGTTCAGACTGGTGAGAAGCTTTTCACGATCGAAGGGCACAAATTCGACGTCGACGCTCTGGTCTTCACCGGCGACGATAGCTTTCTCGTGACCGGGGGCGTCGATACCACGATCAAGTTTTGGGACATGAAAACAGGTCAAGAGTCCCGGATGTTTACGATGCCAAAAAACGAGCGGACGAACTAATTGAGTTGCGGCTTGTGGGACAGACTTTAGTCTGTGATGTGCGTGTTTTAGATTCAAGTTTTGATAAATGCGGGCAGTTACACAGACTGAAGTCTGTGCTACGTTGCACATGACGAAAATTTATCTGCGTTTACTTATCGTTACAATGTTTATCCTCATCTTGCTCATAACATCAGTAGCAGCTCAATCCAACGGGCAGCAAAAACCTTACCAGCAATGGACTATTGCTGATGCTCAGAAAGTATTGAGTGACTCACCTTGGGCACTGACTCGGTCGCGAGAGCGCATTGGCCCTCCTCTGCCATCCGGTATTGCTTTTGATTCAGGCAGCGTTACCGTTCGGCTGCGCTCGTCATTACCCATCCGTCAAGCATTATTTCGACTGCGGCAAATCCGAGGGAAATACGATCAAATGGGTGCAGCAGAGAAGGCTTCCTTTGACAACAAAATGAAAGCGCTTCTGGAGTGCCCGGCGTGCGCAGATAATTATGTAGTTACCCTGAGCCCGCCTTTCGACCGTCACAGTGGCGTGCCTTACACCCTGAGAGAAATGACGGTTCCTACTCTAAGGAATTATGTAGAAATCGCTAATGAGCATGGCGAGACGCGCGAACTGGTTCATTTCGAACCTCCAAAGTCGCAAGGGGCAGAAGCTGTATTTTTCTTCTCAAGATTCAATGAAAAAGGAGTGCCACTACTTACCCCTCTTAACAAGAAACTTATAATCTCGTTTGATGCACGCATATTCAACACTAACGTAGCAGTTCCGATGAGATTTGAATTTGACGTTTCTAAAATCGTGCTGAACGAAGGCGTGGTGTTTTGAGTGTGTCCGGGCTGGCCCGGGCTACGATTCAGATTGGAGAAAGACGCGGAGCGTTACACAGACTGAAGTCTGTGCTACATGTGGCATAGACTTTAGTCTGTGATGCCTCGCTTGGATAGCGAGTCCTGGAAATCAAATACAACTTCGGAAACTGTTAATTAACCAAATGCCAAGAAAAGTTCGCAAAGCCGTTTTTCCCGCCGCCGGTTTAGGGACGCGTTTCCTGCCAGCAACCAAAGCCTCTCCTAAAGAGATGTTGCCTTTAGTTGATAAGCCTCTGATTCAATACGTGGTCGAGGAGGCCGTCGCGTCAGGAATTGAGTCTGTAATTATCGTTACGGGACGCAGCAAAGTCCCGATGGAAGATCACTTCGATATCTCGTTTGAGTTGGAGAAACTGCTCGAAGATCGCGGTAAGCCGGATCTATTGAAGCAGATGCGCGCAATTTCAGAGATGGCCAAAGTAAGTTACGTGCGGCAAGGAGAGGCACTGGGCTTGGGCCATGCGGTTTTGCAAGCGCGCGACCTGGTGGGAGATGAGCCGTTTGCAGTAATGCTAAGTGATGACATCATCGATTCGGAAACTCCAGGTTTGCAACAACTATTGGACGTCTACGAAAAATACGACGCGCCCGTGGTGGGGACTATGCAGGTAGCCGGGGAAGCGATTTCTAGATTTGGCGCGATCGATGGTGAGGAAGTAGAAGACGGCGTCTATAAAATTCGCGACATGGTTGAGAAGCCAAAGTTCTCCGAGGCGCCCTCCGATCTCGCCATAATTGGTCGCTATGTTCTAACTCCCGACATATTTGATGAGATCGAAAAGACTGCGCCAGGGGCAATCGGGGAAATACAAATTACCGACGCAATGCGTTCACTTTTGAAAAAGCGGCCATTCTACGCGGTGCGATTCAAAGGCACGCGCCATGATGCCGGCGACAAACTTGGTTTTTTGATCGCCACAGTGGAGTTTGCGCTGCAGCGTAAAGATCTGGCGCCCGAGTTTCGCGAATATTTAAAATCGCTGAAGCTGTAGATACTTTGACCAAGCGCATGACACCGGGCTGAAACCACGGTGTGAATGAATATTTTCAAACCAACTTCCCTAGAGGGACTTCGTGCCTAATCAAAAACCATTTGCCGGACGTACTGCAATCGTTACTGGCGCCACGCGCGGAATTGGGCGAGCTATCGCACTTGAACTCGCACGCCATGGCGCTGACGTAGCTTTCAACTATGCAAAGAGCGCCGAAGCGGCTGACTCTCTGACCAAAGAACTGGAGAGTCTTGGCGTTCGCTCGGTCGCAAGTCAATGCGATGTGGCAAGTACTGAAGCTGCCGCGGAGATGGTCAAGCAGGTGAAAGAAGACTTCGGCCGCATTGATTTCCTGGTGAACAATGCAGGTGTTACTCGCGATAATCTGATCCTGCGTATGAAAGAAAACGATTGGGATGAGGTGATGGACACAAATCTAAAAGGGGCATGGAATTTTGCCAAAGCGGCATTGCGAGTGATGCTGAGGCAAGATACGGGTGGGTCCATTCTTAACATCTCCTCCATAAGTGGCAGCGTCGGAATGCCGGGCCAGTCGAATTATTCGGCTTCAAAGGCGGGCATGATCGGTTTGACTAAATCTCTCGCGAAAGAGGTTGCGAGTCGAAAAGTAACTGTCAACGCTTTGGCGCTGGGGATGATTGCGACTGACATGGCAAACGCGCTGGATGAAACTTACCGCACCAAGATACTCGAACAGATTCCCCTTGGCCGTTTCGGCGAGGCTGACGAAATCGCCCGAATTGCCTGCTTCCTGCTTTCCGATGACGCTCGCTATATCACCGGCCAGGTGATTCAGGTGGATGGTGGATTGGCAATCTAGCTTCCGGCTATTGCCAATTACCATTTCCGTTTCTGTCGTTAGAGGCTTTTCGATCGATTTTACTATTTACGATTTACGCTTGCCTTATGAAAGCAATCCAAGTCTCAAAAGCCGGCGGTCCTGAAGTTCTTGAGTTTGTCGATATACCGACACCTGAGCCAAAGCCAAACGAAGCTCTGATCAAGGTCCAGGCGGCAGGCGTTAATTTCATCGACGTCTACTATCGCGAGGGACGATACCCGGCCTCGATGCCATTCGTGTGTGGTCAGGAAGGCGCGGGTGTTGTATCCAGCGTCGGGTCGGACGTCAAGAGTCTGAAAGTCGGCGACAACGTAGCTTACACCGGTATCCTGGGCAGCTACGCCGAGTTTGCTGCGGTACCAGCCGACCGCGTGGTTCAAATCCCTGACAAACTAGATTTCAAACAGGCCGCCGCCTCGATGCTTCAAGGTATGACGGCGCACTACCTCACTCACAGCACCTTTCCTATAAAGTCAGGCCAAACGGTTTTGATTCAAGCTGCTTCGGGCGGTGTGGGACTGTTGCTCGTCCAGATG
>DASSCG010000079.1:0-5487 GCA_035697925.1 Pyrinomonadaceae bacterium | reverse complement strand
AGGGATTTATGTCATCCCCTTCTGATATCGTTAGCCGAGTCGGAGCCGCACCACTGAAGCCCATCGTAAAAATTTCATACTGGCTGTCTTCGCGTTTACTTGAAAAAGCGATCGCGAGCCCATCGGGTGAGAATGAAAAGGCTGCGTCGTCTGCCAGATGGTTCGTTAGGTTCGTCTGATTGCTACCATCAGCATTCATCAAATAAATCTCGTCATTGCCATCGCGATTCGTTACAAACCCAATTTGGGATCCGTCCAGGGACCAGGCAGGTGCTACATCACCGGCAGTGTTGTTCGTCAGGCGCGTTTGGCCAGAGCCGTCGCCGTTCATGACATAGATTTCCGCATTGCCGTCCCGGGTGCTGACGAACGCCAAGCGCTGACCATCGGGTGACCATGCGGGACTGTGATCCTCGCCCAAATCTTCAGTTAAGCGGAGCTGAGCGCCGCCATCCGCATCCATCGAATAAATTTCAGCGTTGCCATCACGATCGCTAACAAAAGCGATTTTTCCAATTATTCGATTCGTGGCTGAGATGATTTCCGGCTTAGCGACCCGACTTGGTAACTGCTTTGCGGTTTGTCGTTTTAAAGGTTGTTTGGGTAAGGGAGTGCGCGATAACGCGGGAAGGCAACAAGCGCACAGGACAATGCAACTTAAGATACGTGCAAAAAACTTATCGGTAGAGCTGCCCATGACCTGTCCTTAAACCTCGAAAGAGATTAGTTCCCCGTTTTTGAGGCCGGTTGAATGAGAATCAGTGCCGCGAACATAATTTAGGGAAACCACAGAGTCAAGTAATTTCTACTGCGGGTTTTTACGAAACCGCAGATTGGCCACAAAAAGAATCGTCAAAATAGTATACGAATGAGGTTGGGCGACTGGTTTTTCTGGGCGGAAACTCCACGAATAACCTACGCTTAAATAGTTAGTCAGTTTCAATCAAAGCCTAGAACGACACGCTACTTGTTTTGAGAATCATCTTGACTGCGGGAGGTTTAGTGATAAATTGAGCACTCGTTTCCGGTTATCCGTCCTTTCCAACCTCGTTGGTGCTCAATATGCTTAATCGAAGGTTTTCTCTCACGTCTTACCTTCTGGCGCTGGCTCTGGTGATGATGCTTGCGCTTGCTGCCAGCCTCCAGTTTCCTGCGAGTTCGGCTCAAACACCCCGACCTGTTTTATTTAGTGAGCCGCAATCAACCCGGGCGATAGCGGTCGAGTCCGTGACAAAGACTCGGGAACCGTTTTCCTCTGCTGCTCATATCGCCTTTTCAGCTGATAGCAAAACCCGGATCGTGCTCTTCGCCGGTAACCTGGTGCTCGCACCAAACGAAGGAAGCAACGTAGTCACTGCTGATGCTGAAGACGCGGCCCACACAATTTATCCATTAACGGTTGAACACGTCGGACCCGTCCCGAATCACAGCTGGGCCACGGCCGTTGTAGTCAAGCTCAATGAAAATATGGGCAATCTCGGTGACGTATTAGTGCGAATCTATTACCGAGGCACTGCAAGTAATCGAGTGCGTGTGGGGATCGGTCACGTGGGCGGCGGCCCTCCGGATGATGCGGGCGCGGTACCCACCCCGGGACCAATATCCGAGGAGATTAATATCAACCCGATAACTGCTGGAACACTCACGCCCGACGAAGTACGCACAATCATTGCCCAGGCAGTCTCTGCTGCAGTCGCGCTCAATAAACAAGTCACAGTCGCCGTCACCGATCGGGAAGGAAATGTTCTCGGTGTATTTAACATGACCGGCGCACCGACGAATATGCAGATTCGCGGCGGCGGACCGCTGCAAACTCCCGATCCGACCACAGGACTGGTTCCTGTTGGGCTTGAAGGGACAAGACTCCTGTCACGATTTGGCGCGGTCTCAAAAGCCGGCAGCGCTGCCTTCTTCAGCACGATGGGCAATGCCTTTACCACGCGCACGGCTGGTTTCATTATCCAAGATCACATTCCGCCGGGAGTAAACTTCCGGCCCAGTGGTCCCCTTTACGGAGTGCAATACTCGTCGCTCCCCTGCTCTGACATTAAGATACCTGGCCTTTCTCTCGGTATTAGTGCGGATCCTGGTGGAATGCCGATCTATAAGAATGGTGTTTCTCAAGGGGGAGTGGGCATCGAAGGCGATGCTGTTTATGGCATAGATCGTGACCCTGCGGATTTTGATCTTCCTTTTGAAGAGATCATTGCTCTCTCAGCGGTTAGAGGATTTGAACCCCCATCCCTGATTCGTGGCGACAACATTCTAGTTGACGGCGTCAGGCTGCCGTTTACTAACGCCACCGAAGTGCTGCGACCGGCGACGATTCCATTCGCCAATCTTCCCGGCTTTGTTGATGCTCTGTTTCCGATCCGGGGCGCGCAACCCTCGGCATTTACCACAGTAACCGTTGGCGGTATTGTGGGTGAAGCGGACCCGCGGTTTTTTCCTTTTATTTCCAGTCCTTCAGGAGGAGCTAATTCTCTTACCGCTGCCGACGTGGATGTCATTATTTCTCACGCCGCTCAGCAGGCCAATATCACTCGTGCTGCGATCCGCCAACCATTGGGCAGCAACGCGCGAGTCAGTATCGCGGTGGTAGATACGGAAGGACGGGTGCTTGGACTTTTCCGACAGCAAGATGCGCCTGTTTTTGGTTTTGATGTGTCCGTCCAGAAAGCCCGATCCACAGTCTTCTTTACACGTGCTGATACCGCCGTTGCATTGCGCACCGCGGGTTTCGGATCATACGTCGATAGGGCGGTTGCCGACGGCTTAAGGCTGGACGGCTCAATGGCATATTCTGATCGAACCATCGGTTTTCTTCATCGTCCCTTCTTCCCTGACGGAATTAACAATACGGCAGCGGGTCCGTTCAGCAGGCAAATTAGTGAGTGGAGTGTATTCAACGTCGGCCTGCAGTTGGATCTAATTAAAACCAATTTCCAAGCCGCAATTGTCGGTGCTAACGTCCGATGCACTACGATTCCAGGGTTGGAGAATGGCCTGCAGATTTTTGCCGGCAGCGTCCCACTTTACAAGAATGGCGTTCTCGTAGGGGCGATAGGAATTAGCGGTGACGGAATCGATCAGGACGACATTATCGCGGCAGCGGGCGGCAACGGTTATTCGCCGCCGCCTGCTATCAGAGCCGATCGCTTCTTCGTCCGAGAAGTGCGTTTACCATTTGTGAAGTTTCCCAGGAGCCCAAACCTGTAGACTACCTCCTCGCAGACTGCTTAAATGCCTTCAGTCCAATTACCTTTCAATCGCGCGAAGTCATCTTCCTGTTTCGGAGCTGTAAGTGTTCTTCTCCTCGCGGTTCTGTGCGCCGCACAAACTCCAAACTCGACTCCCTCCCAGCAAACGGGCGTTATCAGGCTAAGAGTGAGAGTTAAAGTTGGAGATTCGATCCGGGGTCTATCGCGAAAGCGGTTTTTTCTGATCAAGGGGACGCTGGAGCAGAACAAAAGCCTGATTGAAACCATTGACCATAGAGCGGCGACTTCACGCGACTGCTACTATCGCCGCCTGGGCGCGAGCGAAGCGCTGATCAAGTGGTTGCAGGAGAGTGACTGCGAGTCAGTGTACTGCCGTGAAATTGAACCGGAAGACATAGACGGGCCTCAAGCAGTTCCAGAATTCAAACTTGCAGCAGCTACGGGCGAGAAGGATTTTGGCACGCGAGATCTGGCGCGGAAATGGTTGACGGTAAATTTACCTGAGAACATCAGAGATGGCTTTTACAAACAGCGGCAGCAAGAGTTGCAGGGCCTCCTAAAACGCGCAGCAGAACTCTCGCAAGCTCCGGTTCTCTCAGTGATGACAGATACAAAAGGTACTGCTTATTTCACTGACTTAACACCTGGTACGTACGTAGTCTCAAACCTGGTGCCCGGCGAAACCGGCTCAAGTACTACCTCATGGAACTGTGAGGTTCAGGTTAAACCAGGGGATCTGTTGAGTGAGAAGCCGTATATGCTTTCGAATGTGAAAGAAAAGAACGTGAAGTGCCTCGGCGTTGAACGACCACTGCCGGTTTGTGAACCTGCAGCCAACTCGGGTCACTAGTTGGGGGAAGTCTTGATGGGTCTTGTAAAGGCACACGACCCACGGAACCCGCACTCATCAACACTAAGACAAGGTTTTTCGTGATTTGGTGATCGTTTTCTCAAGCAATACCAAGTCTTCAGTTGGATGGTTTTGTTTTCATATTTAGGCGGGGAGATGGTCCGCCTTCCTGACTACAACACTGCAGCCAAGACAGAGACTCGATGACTAATGCCAGACTTAACATGTCAACCATCCCGCACGGCAGCGGAGGAGCTCGAAAAGCCCGCGCTGCCTTCTGCGCAGCGAGTCTTTTCATCCTTTTGGCGGCTTCTTTTCCAGAGGTAGCACTGGCCCAGCGAAGGACTCCGCGTAGACCAACCCGCAGAGCCCAGCCGGCCATCGATTACTCAAAGTTTTCCCATGCTACAGAAAAGCATAAACAGGCCTGCAATACTTGCCACAAGGCTCCCACTAAAAATTGGCAGAAGGCTGGAAATTTTCCCGACGTAGCTGACTATCCTGACCATGATGCATGTGTTTCGTGTCACCGGCGACAGTTTTTCAGAGGGGCGCGTCCTCCCATTTGCACGGTTTGTCACACCAAAGTCTCACCAAGGGATGACGCGCGTTTTGCCTTCCGAGACCCGGCAGCGTTGCGCCAGTTCACAATAGAGTTCCCTCACGACAAGCATCAAGATGTGATTGCGCGCACTTGGAAGGTTGCGGAGCCACGAACACTGGTCGAATTTCGCACCGTAGCTTTTGCGGTGAAGACTGCAGCGCAGGATGACAAAACGAAAACGTATAACAACTGCGCGATTTGTCATGCCGCTGGAGCCATGAATCCACTCCCGCCAGCCGGAGGATGGGTTGATTCGTTTTCACCGGACGCCGCCACTTTCAAAGCCGTCCCTACAAGTCATTCCTCCTGTTTCAACTGTCATTGGAAATCGCAAGTTCCGGTAAGCAGCGATTGTAAGGGTTGTCATAAACTGACCACCTCTTATCGCGCAATCGCTTCGCCGATGAGGATTTCGATGAAGTTCAGACACGGGCGCGAACAACATCTTGCCGAATGTACGACCTGTCATATCAATATAACGAAGGCGAGCAGTCTGCGTGGTCTGAAGCCGGATGTGCCAATCACTTCCTGTACTGAGTGTCATAACAAAGACGGATTGCGTCTGGATGTTTCAAAGGAACTGCAGGCGATTGATAAGAATCCGGCGTTTGTCTGCGTCTACTGCCACACCTCGGATGTGGGCCGGCGTGATCCCGCTCCCAGCCACTACTTGATTGCGGGACGCGAGCCCATAAAACGCAGTTCAATAAAATGAACGATTCTGGCAATAAAAACAGGTGGCAACGTTGGCCGATACTTCTCTGCCTGGCATTTCTTACCGGCGTCGTTCTAACGATCGCAAGCTTCAACGA
>DASSCG010000078.1:0-3379 GCA_035697925.1 Pyrinomonadaceae bacterium | reverse complement strand
GAGTTTTTTGTTCAGCATCACTTTACTCGCTACCTCTCAAACAAATACCGGCACCCGCAACCCTTCTACTTCTACCTGGCCATTCTGATTCCAATGTCCCTTCCTTGGACTGTTTTCTTAATAGAAGGCGTCGTGAAATCACGCAGTTGGAGTTTGCGTTCAAATGATCCCATGGACCGAATGCGAGTACTGGCTCTGGCCTGGTTAATTATGCCGCTTGCTTTTTTCTCGTTCTCAGGATCAAAACTGCCTGGATATATTTTGCCCATTCTTCCCGCCGGAGCACTAATAGCTGGCGACAGGCTGAGGATGTTTGTTTCGGGAGAGCGCCATGGACGCTCGGCGATGCGAATGACGGCTGCACTCTTCCTGGTATTCGCTCTGGTAGGCTCGGGTTTTGTGATTCGCTCTGGCGGTCTTTCAAGCACGTGTTTGGTGATGATGGTAGTCCCCATAATCATCACCGCGGCGATCTGTATTTTCTGGACCCAACGAAAAACTCTAACCGCCTTACTAGTAATTGCGACCACTTTGGTTGCGCTTATCGTGGCGCTGAACTGCGGGGTGTCCAGCTTTGCGACTCGAGAATCGATGCGCGATCTGCTGAAGCTAGCAGACAGTCGTGGCTATGGTTCCGCGCCAGTCTACTCACTACATCAAATCGATCGGTCCGTTGAATTCTATGCGGCTGGACGGGTCGTTTATGGCGTGGAGGGTGAGCCCGTACGATTTGAGAGTGCGCTTGATATTTCAGATGCGGCTAAAAGGAATGCCGCGCCAATCCTGGCAATAGTTCCGGTTGAATACAAACATCAGCTCACGGGTCTGAGTGATGCTCGAGTTGAAGTGATCGGGGACAATGGCAAACTTGCGTTGGTTGGTGTTGCGAGTGAATGAATTTGGAGTGCGCGACCTGTCGCCGCTTTGGGCGTGTGCCAATTCTTTCAAGTCCAGATTTTAAAAAGCGTCGATTAGAAAGCGGCGACAGGTCGCCGCATTCCAAAAGGTGTCGAGTTATGGAAATTGAACCACTAGCGAAGATTCTTGTCTAAAAATTCGATCACTTGTCGGTCGTATCCCTCGCCATCTTCTCCGGTGGCTGACGGCAGATTAAGAGCAGTAAGACGCAGATCCGTTTTTACTTCCACACTGCCTGGGTTCTTAAAGCAGCGTGCGAGATCCATAGTCGATTTGCGAAGCTCACCTGCATCGGGTCCGGAAAGCAGCAGAACACGCTGGCTTGAAATGGATGCAGCCAGCTCACATGAGCTGTTGTTTTCATACTTGCCCAGGAAGTACGCGTGCGTGGCTGAAACGGCGACGGCGGGCAACAGCGGAACGGTCATTCCCAAATCGCTGATCACATTGGTTTGCACCAACTGGTCAGGGTTGATAGGCACGGAATCAAGAGCCAGAACGGTAACACCAGAGTCCTTTGCAGCTGCCCTTAAGGCAGCGTAAGCGCCCAGCTCAACTCCAAACAACCCAACCTGATCTCCAACCAGGGGCTTGCCGTTATCAGATTTCTGAGAGCGGAGAAAATCGAGAGCCGCTAAAACGTCATCCCCCTCAAAGGTTCCGAACGAGGTCGATTGCACCGGTGGCGTTAATCCATGACCGCGAAGGTCGGGCCAAAGGATGGTGAAGTTAGTGGCTTCGTTTAGCTTCACGCCTAAATTAAAGAGCCACGAGCGGTCAGCCCCGTAGTGATGAAGGAGCACAACAGCTGGCGCGCCTTCTGCGCCTCGCAGATACCAACCTCGGGCCGTGGTGTTGTCCCGATTTCGCCAGGTTTGATCCACAACCTTGAGGGCTGGACCACTGAATTGAAATGATTTGGGGGTAACCAGGTAAGCGCTACGCGGTGGTACGGTAATTCCGCGGACAATTAGACCTAGCGCTACGGCTAGCGCCACTATTACCACCAGTAAAATCGGCAGAAGCGACTTAAGAAGCTTCTTCCCTAATCGTCGTCTTGAGGCCATGAGAAGAAGTGAAGGATGTGGGACGATTTGGGGCCAGCCTCGCCACCATTTTGTTAAGTCATCCCCGCAGCCTGCGTGGTGTCCTCTTTTCCGCCAGCCTTTTTATAGTCTTGCGGAGTATTGATGTTATCAAAAAAGTGTTCGGCGCCTGGTAATCCCTGGAGGTCAGAAAAGGGCACCCAGCGCGTGCGGACCGATTGTAACAGAGCAACAGGCCTTCGTTCGCTCGATTTGACTAATTCGTCTGCACGGGCCAGACAGGGATTGCCACGATAAAGAGCTGCAAGCGGCTGAGGGCGCCCATCCTTTTGTACGGCGGCAACGGCTTCAAAGCCTCCACGTAAATCGGCTAGATGCGCGAATAACCCCGCAGTTACGAAAGGCAGGTCGCAGGCGACGACCAGCGACCAGGGCTTCGTGGCGCGAGAAAGCGCGGCATGCACGCCCCCCAGAGCACCCCAACCTTCATAAACGTCGGAGGCCCACGGCAGATCCAATTGCAACTGCTCAGAATCTTTTCCAATTAGAGTGATAGAGTTAGTGACCGCGGACATTGCGTCGGCAATACGCTCGACGAAAGTCCGGCCCTCGAGCAGCAAGGCTGCTTTGTCAGTTCCCATGCGACTTGAAGCGCCGCCCACCAGAATAAATCCTGCGATTGAATTCATCGGAAATAACCCGTTCGATTCGGAAGTTACCATGCGCTCTCCAACGCGCCAAGCTGAACCCTCTCGGCTCAGGAACTAATAACAGTGATAGAGCATCTAAGAATCGTATTGGGGTGGGGCGATTTGTTTGCTTGATAAGAGTGATGTGAGACTTTTTCTGGACAAACGAATGGTTCGCTGAACTAAGCGATATTGCGGGTGATTTCTGGCACTTGATCTTTCGATGTCTTTCCCGACCAACTCGACAGTGAAAAACTGAATCTAGATAGGGAGACTAACCTTGACCGGCTCTTACAGCCGCAGCTATAGTCCACTTGGGTGCAGAGTCCTTTTGGCCGCATCTCAATTCCCATCGGGCGTCTCGGTAATTAAGGGGTATTTAATGAAGAAATTGGTCATCAGTTTAATGGCAGTTATTGCCGTCTTCGCGGCTTCCAGCGCAGTTCTGTCTCAAAAGCAATTGGGAGCCGATAGAGACCCCAGGCTATTTCCGTTGGAAGACCTCCGACCAGGGATGAAAGGAGTCGCAAGGACTGTTTTCACAGGGACCGAAACCCAAGATTTCGGGGTAGAGATCTTAGGAGTTTTGCCGGGCTTCCCGGGCCCTCGACAGTCCGCCATTATCGCTCGACTCAGTGGATCTAATGTGGAGAAAACCGGTGTTTTCGCCGGAATGTCGGGTTCGCCCGTCTATGTCGACGGTCGGCTGGTTGGCGCCATCGCCTT
>DASSCG010000077.1:0-4610 GCA_035697925.1 Pyrinomonadaceae bacterium | reverse complement strand
TGGTCAAAAAGGAAATGGGGAAAGATTTTCTCGGACAAGCCAAGACAACCTACCGGGTGCTTTAACAGCATTCCAAAACTCGTCCGCTACACAATTCACGCATACTAACGTCTAAAAGATTCAGTGTTAGTTCGCTCAATTTTGTGGATCGTTTCGCTCAATGGTGTCTGCGTTGGGACGAACATAAACTCCCGTGATATTCTTTTTTGCTGCAACGACGGTAAAGATTTGCGAGTGTGCGAAAGTGGCGGAATTGGCAGACGCGCCAGACTTAGGATCTGGTACCGAAAGGTGTGGGGGTTCGAGTCCCCCCTTTCGCACCAAATTGGTCAGTAGTCAGTTGTCCGTGGTCAGTTGTCAGTAGTACTTGAGCTAACTACTAATCGACTGCCAACTGACTACGGACTACGGACAACTGACAACGGGTTATTTTATGAAGACAGAACTAGTAGATGTTTCTCCTACACGCAAGGAGATCAGAATTGAAGTTGAGCAGGATGTAGTGCGGGCAGCTTTCGACCGCATTAGCGATCGTTACGCCAAGCAGGCAAGGGTTCCCGGTTTTCGGCCCGGACATGCCCCGCGCGCGGTGGTGCGTACTCGGTTCAAGAGTGAAATTCGTGGCGATGTTTTGCGGGAGCTAATACCGGACGCGGTCAATAACGCCATTGAGAAACACGAACTGGCGGCGATAGGTGAACCTGATGTTCATCTCGACACAAACGAAGCTTTGGAGCGAATCGGCGAAGACGCTATTTCGTTTCATGTTGGGATCGAAGTGTTGCCAAATGTCGAATTGGGCAATTACAAAGGAATTGAGGCTACCCGCCGAATCCGACCGGTCACTCGCGAAGATATTGAGCGCATGCTGGATGGACTTCGGGAATCATCTGCAGCTTTGCAGCCAGTTGAAGACCGGCCGTCGCAGCTTGGAGATACCGTCACAGTAAGTTTTCGCGGAAAGTTTATCGATCATCCTGAAGAGGAAGACATCAATGTCGAGGATGTGGACGTCACTCTGGGCGGTCCCAATGTCCAACAAGAATTCACCGATAATTTGACCGGCGTTCGAGTCGACGACGAAAAAACATTTGTAGTCGATTATCCTGCGGATTTTTCCTCAAAAGGGCTAGCGGGAAAGAAGGTCGATTACCGGGCGACGGTAAGTGCTGTTCGCGTCAAAGAGCTGCCGGAATTGGACGATGAATGGGCCAGAAGTTTAGGAGAAGAGTTCGATTCTATGGAGACTCTGCGGACAAAGGTTCGCGAGGATCTGGAACAACGAGCAATCGCCGAAGCCGATAATCGTCTGCGCGCAGACCTCATGCACAAGCTCCTGGAAACCCACCAGTTTGAAGTACCAGAAAGTTTGGTCAACCATCAAACTCAATACCGACTCGAGAGTGTAGTGCGCGATATGATCGGACGAGGGATCGACCCACGCAGTCAGGAGTTGAATTGGGACGGCGCACGTGAAGAATTAAAAGGCCAAGCAGAGGAGGATGTGCGCGGCTCAATGCTGCTTGAACGCATAGCCGAAGAAGAACATATCAATGTCTCCGATGAAGAGATTGAAGCCGAGATAGAAGCGATTGCAAAATCAACGCGACAGTCAAAAGAGAAAGTACGTGGCGTCTTGACAAAGGATGGGGGCGAACGTAGCATCGCGAACAGGTTGCGAAACCGTAAAGCGCTTGATCTTCTGAGAGAAAATGCGCGCGTAACCGATGTCGAGTGGCAAGATGAGCAGCAAGAGTTAATAGAAGTCGACACTCAGGTAGCAAAGAGCGAGTCAGCAGATTAAATTTTCCATTTATCATTTCCATTTCTCATTTCATAACAAGAACGATCGCGCACAGCTCACAAGGACAAATGAGAATCGGGAAATGATAAATGGAAATTTGTTTAAGAGGTGAATATGGCCCTAGTCCCGATGGTCGTGGAGCAAACGTCGCGCGGTGAACGCGCATTCGACATTTACTCACGACTGCTGAAAGACAACATCATCTTTCTGGGAACTCCTATCGATGATCAAATCGCCAACTTGATTGTGGCGCAACTACTCTTTCTAGAAGCCGAGGATCCGGAAAAAGATATCAACGTATATATCAACTCCCCCGGCGGCTCGATCACGGCAGGCATGGCGATTTACGACACCATGCAATTTATTCGGCCCGATGTTACGACGATCTGCGTGGGCCAGTGCGCTTCAATGGGTGCATTGCTGCTGGCGGCCGGCGCCAAAGGCAAGCGTTTCGCTCTCCCTAACTCCCGCATTCTAATTCACCAGCCAACCGGCGGCTCTCAAGGCCAGGCGACAGACATTCGCATCCAGGCCGAAGAGATCCTCCGAATGCGCGAACTCACCTCCCAAATCATTGCTAAACATACCGGTCAATCATATGAGACTGTCGAGCGTGATGTTGAGCGCGACAAAATAATGTCTGCTATGCAGGCCAAGGAATATGGTTTAATAGACGAGGTAATCGCGCACAGAGAATAGTGCGCCAGGTTTGGAGATCGGGTGAATGATTGCCAAGATGAAAGCCAGCGGGTTCCACTGTTCGTTTTGTGGCAGGTCGAAGGACGAGGTGGCAAACATTATGGCGGGAACTCCCCAACGCATGCCGGGTGTTCCCAGGCGAATGATCGGCAAGAGCGCATTCATCTGTAACGAATGCGTCCGCCGTTACTACCAGATGGTCACCGGCGGTGAAGTTTCCAAAACGCCGGTGGTGGTTCCTCAGTAACCCTGATTTCGAAGGAGCTCCCCTACTCATATGGTAAGACGAACTGACGATACGTTGCGCTGTTCCTTCTGTGGCAAGTCACAGAATGAAGTCAAGAAACTGATTGCAGGTCCGACCGTTTACATCTGCAATGAGTGCATCGACATCTGCAATGAGATCATCACTGACGATCAGCAAGCTGAATCCGTAGCCACGCGTCCACCGCTTCCTAAGCCCGGCGAGATTAAGAATTTTTTGGACGAGTATGTGATTGGACAGGACGAGACCAAGAAGCGTCTGGCCGTCGCTGTTTATCAACATTACAAGCGTATTGAGATCGGCCGGCGGCGCTCGGATGTAGAGATTCAAAAAGCAAACATCCTTCTGATTGGCCCCACCGGAACGGGTAAGACGCTCCTGGCTCAGACGCTGGCTCGTCTGCTGAGCGTACCTTTCACGATTGTGGACGCTACCACTCTAACTGAAGCGGGTTATGTCGGTGAAGATGTGGAAAACATCATCCTTAAGCTATTGCAGGCAGCTAACGGTGATGTCGAAAGAGCACAACAAGGAATCATCTATATAGATGAAGTCGATAAGATTTGCCGTAAGGATGAGAACCCATCAATCACTCGAGATGTTTCCGGTGAAGGTGTGCAGCAAGCGCTCCTGAAGATCCTGGAAGGCACGGTGGCTAACGGTCCTCCTCAGGGAGGCAGAAAGCACCCCCACCAGGAATTCTTTCCGATCGACACAACCAACATCCTGTTCCTTTGCGGAGGCGCGTTCGTCGGGTTAGAAAAGGTAATCGAACGACGATTGCGCAATAAGTCACTGGGGTTCCATGCCGAGGTTAAGACCGGCTCACATCGTCACGCCGAGGCACTCGCTCAGGTACAGCCGGAAGACCTGATTCGCTTCGGACTGATTCCTGAGTTTGTGGGTCGTCTACCTGTTTGCGGTGTATTGCATGAACTAGACGAGGGAGCCCTCATTAAGATTCTTACTGAGCCCAAGAATGCTCTGGTAAAGCAGTATCAGAAGAAGTTCGATTTCGACAACGTGAAGCTTAAGTTCACGGATGATGCGCTGAAGTCGGTTGCTCGCCAGGCCGTAGAGCGCAAAGTCGGTGCGCGCGGGCTGATGATGATCCTCGAAGAACTACTGCTAGATGCAATGTACACTTTGCCGTCCCAGAAGCGGATCAAGGAATTTGTGATCACCAGCGAAATGGTTGAACGGCGACGTGCTATTCCTGGAGAAGGTTTAACTGGAGTTGACGGGGCGGCTGCGTAAACTAGAAAACTAGCCAGCGCGAAATAATATCGGGACGGGTGACCGGAGAATGCTTCTGTCACCCGTCTTG
This sequence comes from Pyrinomonadaceae bacterium, assembly GCA_035697925.1. GTDB lineage: Bacteria > Acidobacteriota > Blastocatellia > Pyrinomonadales > Pyrinomonadaceae > PSRF01. The sequence continues at coordinate 515 of DASSCG010000077.1, read as the reverse complement.
CTTTTTGATCAGTTGTAATTGCCAATTAGGAGTTTGAGCCTGTCTCGACCTACACGAAGCGAGTTGTTTGTCACCTGTCGTGACTTTCAAAGAGCACCACATCGCTCGTCTGCGCGCCTCGCACGACCGCGAGCCGACGACCATCGTGCGACCAGTCAAAGGCCAGGATTTGCTCAGAAGAGAAATCTGTCAGCTTCTCGCGTGCGCCGCCATCAAGTGGCTGCGCCCAGATATTCGAGACGCCCGCCCGGTCTTCGATGTAGGTGATGGCACCGCCGTCCGGCGTCCAGCGCACTATTCGCGAAAGAACCATGGGCGGCAAGTCAAACCTCTTGACGCGCCTCCCGCCATCGAACTCGGCGACGCCGATGCTCCAGCGTGAGTCCTTGCCCACGTCTGAGTCAAGATAGTAGTAGGCAATAAGTTTCCCATCGGGAGAGACATTGGGCCTCTGCGCGCGCGTTGTGGTTAGTTGTTTCGGCTCGCCGCCTGTCATGGAAACCTTCCAAACGTTC
>DASSCG010000076.1:0-8266 GCA_035697925.1 Pyrinomonadaceae bacterium | reverse complement strand
GTTGAGGAGCCCTCCTTAACAGTCGGGCTACTGCCCCGCTCGCTGCCCTTAGCAGTGTGAATTATACTCGTCACATAATTACCCCGGACTAAGTTTTGGAATGCTACTGGACGAAACAATTTTTATCACTGGGTTTCCGGGGTTTATTGCTGGGCGGTTACTTGAGCGTCTCGCCAGTCAGGGCGGAAGGTATTTTGTTCTGGTCCAGTCAGCCTTCCGTGATCGCGCCCAAGCAGAACTTGCTCGGATAGCCAACCAAACTGGGAACCCTCTCTCAAACTTTCGCATTCTCGAGGGCGACATTGCCCAACCAGAGCTCGGCATTGACCCGGAGGATCTGGCAATTGCTGTTGCTCAAACAACGGTAGTGTTTCATCTCGCGGCACTCTATGACCTGGCAGTGCCGCGCGAATTAGCGCTGTGTGTCAACGTGGAAGGTACCGGGAATGTTAATGAGTTCGCCCGCTCGTTGCCTAACTTACGACATTACCACTACGTGTCTACTTGTTATGTGGCTGGAAAACGTAGCGGACGAATTCTGGAGACCGAGTTAAAGCACCACGCAGGTTTTCGAAATTACTACGAAGAGTCAAAGTACCTGGCAGAAGTAGAAGTGGAGGCACTCAAATCCGTTTTGCCGATCACCATTCACAGGCCCGCCGTGGTTTGCGGCGACTCAAAGACGGGAGAGACTGCGAAATATGATGGGGTCTATTATCTGATTCACTATCTGCGCAAGTGGCCCAGTCTCCTCAGGCTCTTTAATATCGGAAATCGAGAAGTCACTTTGAATCTGGTGCCAGTAGATTTTGTGGTTGAGGCCATTGTTGCTCTTATTCGTGATCCACGCGCAATAGGCAAGACAATCCAGCTCGCCGATCCTAATCCTCTCTCAACGCATGAGCTCTTCAACACGATTGCCAGGCGTTTGAAAGGCAAAAGCTCCCGCATCACGGTGCCTGCCTCATTAGTACAGTTTTCCTTAATGCTCCCACCTTCACCGCGTTTCACAGATCTACCGCATCACGGCGTGCCTTATTTTTTTCTGGATCAGACTTACGATACCAGCCAGGCAGAATCACTCCTGGAGGCTCACAATGTGCGCTGCCCGCCTTTTCCCAGTTATGCCGACGTCATCGTGGACTATGCCGCCGCCCACCCTGCGTTACCACCTTAATTGTGCCTGAAAGGGACGATGTTATTAGCCGTGGGGCAACACCCACGGAAAGCAAAGTCTCTGTACCGACTCTGAAAGGATCGGGGCGGAAGAAAAGAGCAGTGCTCGCGCCTTCGCCGCTGGTTGACCCCATTTGACATTAGTTTGATTTAGAATTAGTCTAAATCCATGAAGAGGAGCGGAATGGCCAAAAATGCGAAGCAGACGGGAGGCCCGGCCAAATTGACTCCCCAGCGGGAGGCCGTCTTGCAGGTAATTCGCGCCCGCGACGATCATCCAACTGCGAACGAGATTTTCGAAGCTGCCCGGGCCGTCCTACCCGGCATCAGCTACGCCACCGTGTATAACTCCCTGCGCTACTTCAGAGAAGCAGGGTTGGTGCAAGAGATCACATTCGGCGATAGCGCCAGCCGCTATGACGGAATCACTGAACGCCACGATCACGCCATCTGTACTTCTTGCGGCAAACTCGTCGATTTCGATCTGAATGAAGCCGCGGATCTAATGAGGGCCGCAGCGCGCAAATCACACTTTAAGCCTGAGCGAGTGTACCTGACTTTGATGGGCCTTTGCCCTGATTGTCGGGATACCACTGATTGAGAAAAATTACCTGGATTCGCCATAAGGCGATTTTCAGCTCTTATAACTAAACAAACCTGGAGGATTCATGACAGCAGCAACAGCAGTAGCAGTTGAAAGAGCGATGGTCGGTCAGCCGGCCCCGGATTTTGATATGGCCTCGACCAAGAACATCGAGAAGCTAAACGAGAATGTGAAGCTTGCCGACTATAAAGGTAGATGGCTGGTTCTCTTGTTTTATCCATTGGATTTTACTTTTGTTTGCCCGACGGAGCTGACCGCATTTAGCGATCGCTACGAAGAGTTTCAGGGCATCGGCGCCGACATCATTGGTGTTTCGACGGATTCAGCGTTTTCACATCGGGCGTGGATTAACACACCGCGTGATAAGGGCGGCGTTGAAGGATTGAAATATCCTCTCGCTGCAGACGCTACCAAAAACGTCTCCCGTGATTATGGCGTTTTGATCGAAAACAGAGGCATTGCACTACGTGGACTCTTCATTATCGATCCTGAAGGCATTCTTCGTTACAAGGTCGTTCATGACTTGAACATAGGTCGTTCGGCTGAGGAAACGCTCAGAGTGATTCAGGCCCTGCAAACAGGTGGTCTTTGCCAGGCGGAATGGAAGCCTGGTCAAAAAACTCTCAACGCTTAAAGAGGGATTTAAGGCAGAACGCCTCGCGTTCTGCCTTTCACTCCTCACGGAGAGAATTCGATGTCTATGAGAATTGGAACAGACATGCCCGCGCTCGACGGAGCAACCGAATGGTTTGGCTCAACTCAGGCCCACGCCGAGTCGGAAATCAAGGGCCGACCAACGTTGATTCACTTCTGGTCGGTTAGTTGCGGGATTTGCAAAGACAACTTAGCCCAGATTGCCGAGTGGAGAGATGAATATAAGGCCCTCGGGCTGCGTGTGATCGCTGTGCACATGCCTCGCTATGAGTCCGACACAGATGTTGAAACTGTGCGCGAGGCGATTGCTAGTTACAATATCTCTGAGCCCTGCGCCATCGATAACGAGCATAAGCTTCGCGAGGCGTTTCAAAACGATCAGGGGTATGTGCCCGCCTATTATCTGTTTGACGCGGAAGGGAAATTGCGCAGCTTTGCGGCAGGTGAGCGAGGAGCTGATCTGCTGAAGTCTGCGGTTGTTCGGGTAGTGGCAGCGGCCCGAGAAGTGGCTGCGACTTGAATCAAATCACGAACGATCGTGGATCGTATTCACCTTAAGCTGAGAGAACTTTTGACATCTGATCCGCTAGTAGCATTAAGAGAAAGACGCTAACGACCGCCGCCGTTACTGCCAGACCTACTAGTAACAGAATTATCAAACCCACGAAGAGCCAATCACTGATCTTGCCTTCACGCGCTTCGCTCGCTGAAACTGTGGCGCGCTTCCGCAGTAAATCAATGTTCTTTTGATTTGATTTATACCAGGCATCGAAAAAATCCCCGACTAGCGGCAACGCACCCACGGCGTAGTCAATCCCGAGATTTAAACCCATGCGCAGCAGAGTGATTTTGGGAACACGATACCGAACCGCCGAAGTCAGAATATAAAGTGATGCCAGCGTAGTAGCTGTGTCACCAACGCCGGGAATCAGTCCGACCAACGCATCCAGACCAACTCTCCAACCGAGCACCGGAATACGAAACAAGTCGTCCATTAACCAGCCGAGACGTTCAAGACTTTGTTCGACCTCCACAGACTTCGCCGGCCGCTCAAGTGAGTCTCCGCCAAACCTGATTTCTTCATCCCTATAAGCTCTCATCTTACTAAATCCCCCTGGCTCCGATCTCTTACTTAGTTACCTTATCCGCGTCATTTGCTGCCAGAAAAATTTTCCCACTCGAGCAAATGCATTCAGCGCGTTACGGTCGTTGCCCTTTTCCTTACCTGGGTTCGCCTCCAGTCCCAAAGACTTGGCGAGTTCCGGATCGGGCTTGGCAATGTCCTCGTCCCCCCGTTTGCTTGAAAGCCAGCGGCTAAACGTACGAGCCACGGTCCTTCTTTGTTCAATTGGGGCCTCTGCGATAAAAGCGCCACGCAGGTCATCCAGCTCAGCAATCTCGAACAAATTGGCCTTGTAATAGCTTCGCAAGGCTGCAAAAAACTTTTCCGACCCCAGTAAACGTTCCAGTTCTACGAACATCATGGCGCCCTTGGTAGCCACGATTGCGGCGTACTGAAATGAGTTGCGATAGTCACGAGCGGCTCGGTTCGCATCCATGTCCTCGCCACCGAAAGTGCGGTACACGCGATAAACTCCGAGCAGTTGATCGTCTAGTACTGTCGCCGCCTCTTTTTCGCCGTAAGCCTCACGGTAATAGAGCAGCGCTGCCCAGTAAGACAGCGCCTCATCAAGCACTGGCTCACGCGCCGGATTATTTCCTACCGCAGCGCCCCACCACTGATGGGCGACAAGATGTCCTACAGTCCACTCAAGACTTTGTTCGACGGAAGGTCGTTGTTCGCGAATGATCGACGGAAGATTTCGCATCGCCGCCGAATCAAAGTCGATGTAGAAGGCACTCGCGATCACATTCAGCCCCGCGAACTCTGTGCTACCGAGGCCGGCCACCAGAGGAGCTTCGACGATGTTGATTGTCTGAAAAGGTGGTGGTCCAAAACGCGAATTGAAAATTCTGAGAGCGTTGGTTCCTGCGGTCAGAACGCGCTTGCCAGTTCGTTCGTGTTGAGGAAGAAAAATTGATCTAAGGGTGGTATTACCTACTACCGATTCTTCAACGCTGAGGCCGCGACCGGCAATGATGGCAAAATCTCGTAAGGACGAACCCTTATAAGTTTTGATCTCGGACAGAGCGTTCTGGGGCTGCTCAGTCCCAGAAGTAAATACCATCACGCCTGCGGCAGTTTCTACTTGGACCTCGTAGTCGGCAACTTCATTAAAAATGAAGTCCCCCACGGTCGACTCAATCTTTCGCTGCCAGTCATCACCTTCGTAAACAGCAAGTACCGGATAAGGAGTGCCCAGCAGCATTAAGCCGCGACAGCGAAAGTTGAGATCTCGGGCTCTTCGCACTTCTCGCTCATTTCGAAGAGCTGCGCTGACCTGCTTGATGACGTGGGTGGTAATACTGGTCTCTTCAGGATCGATTTCGGGCACGTCACCTTTAAAGGTCACAATAACTTCGGCTGACTCGCCAGGCTGAACCGATTCCTTTAAATTGACGCGAAGAGTCGTGTCCTGATCATCAAGGTAGAAAGGTAAGCGTTCGTTACCGACAACTGAACGTACTTCAAGAATCTCTATTCGCGGCTCGTCATCGGTGACGGGAGGGCCAGTTGGTACCGCACTGTTTGACTGCAGGCTGGATCGCAGGTTGGCATAGAGATGAAAGTAAAGACTGGCGGTAGAACGTTCGCCGCGATTCACCCAACGGACTCGCTGCTGACCTGAGTAAGAACGAGAATCGAGATTCAATCGGAGTTGAATCTTGTATTGAGAGCGTGGGATTGTTTTTGGGTCACTCGGTGGCTGGGGAAGCTGCCCTTGGGTCAAACCAAAGCCACAGGTGGCAAAGACTGAAATCATCACCAGGCTTAACCCTGTGGTCTTCAATCGTACTGAAATGTTCACGGCCGTTCCCACCAGGCACCTCCAGCCTCACGCTCTCAAGGACGCAGTTATTTATTGATGACAATCTTGTTAATGGTGTCTCCGCGAGCAATCGCATCGACAACATTCATACCGCGCACGACTCGTCCAAAAACTGTGTAACCACCGTCAAGGTGAGGTTGGGGCGAATGGGTAACAAACCACTGCGAGCCACCTGTGTCCTTACCCGAAAGTGCCATACCAACCGCGCCGCGATCATACGGAACCTGATTTATTTCGCACCGAATCTGATAGCCCGGACCGCCATTTCCGTCTCCACGAGGATCGCCATCCTGAATCACAAAGTTTGGCACCACTCGGTGGACCCTAACGCCATTGAAATAGCCGCGGCTCGCAAGTTGGATAAAGTTGTCAACCGTAAGAGGAGCATCCTCCGGTAATAACTCGATGGTAAACGCGCCGCTGGAAGTTGAAACGTCCGCTTGAACTTTTTTCCCAATGCGAGAAATTGCGCGACGATAATCCGCCAACGTCTTGCGCGTCTGGACTGTGCCAACTCGCGTCAAGAGTTCCCCCTGTCCAGCAGCCTTGAGTAAATCGGCTGCGCGGCGGCGGACAAGATAGTCAGAGGAATTCAACGCCGTCTTGATCGCCTGGTTAGCAGCATCGGTTTTTAGTTTGCCCAGCGCTTCCAGAACAGCCAGGGCCGCGTCGTTTTCTCTAAATGTCATTGAAGCCGGCAGTGCTTTGATCAGCGCCGATGCATGGGCGTCAGCCGGGGAAAGCTCCCCTAACAACTCCGCTGCTGTTGCGCCAACAACCACATCGCTGTCTTCCAGATAAAGATTCAACACAGAGCCTAGATCAGTTGGTTTGAATGCCGCCAAAGCGCGCAACATGTCTGGAACTGCATACTCCGAATGAACAGCTACCAGCGTATTGATCGTAAGACCAGAGTTTTTATAGTCGAGCATCGCACGCAGGATATCCTGAGCGCGATCTGACAATTGGGCTTTGTCTTTATTTGTATCGGGTAGCGCTGCAATCTCACCGAGGGCCTGAGCTAAAGCCGAAGCCGCGTTCCAATTTAACAACACGGTCTCTTGCGCTTTTCTTCTCGCGGCTGCTCCCTCACCTAAGTCTTCTAAGTAAGCCTGAGGCGAGATACGAACCAGCGCCAACTCGACTTCGGGTGCGGAGCTATGAAATCCGTTCCGAATTTTCTTCATCCAGTCGAGAGCTTGTTGGTTTGCGGTCCCTTGCAACAAACGTCCAATGGTGGTGACGATTTCCAACGCCTCATTAGCCTGTCCTGGAACGTTGGTGAGAGATTCGGCTGACCAGGCGTTACCGCGTTCCAATAAACGAACGGCCCCACGAGGATCTTTAAGCGACGCCAAAGCACGAATTGCGCTTACTCGAACTCGTGAATCTACATCCTTCAATGCTTGATCTTGTAAGGCATCGAAAGCAGCCTTGTCTTCAGTTGCGCCGAGAACTCGTGCGGCGTTAGCGCGGACGATTGGATCAGGATCAGTGGACACGAGCTTTCGCAGTTGTTCGTTTCCATCGTTGGCACGTAGACGGGCCAGAGTGTTCGCTGCATCGGAGCGGACGCGCGCATCGGGAGAAGACAGGAACTTCGCAACAACTTTTCCGGCACCTTCAGGACGTGAACGAAGCACTGCAGTTAGACCGAGCAACACCACGTTTCGATTCCTTTGCTGGGGAAACTCACGCTCAAGCGACGTTAGTATCGCGGCTCGAGCGCTCTGCGCCTTTTCTTCTTCTGATTTAGGAAGCGCCGCGACGATTTTTCCCAACGCCTCGACGATTCGTGCTGTTATTTCCCCGTTTGAGCGAGCCGGGGAAAGCTCCGTCACCAAAGAATCAAGCGCGACAGCCGCTTCGATTTCCCCAAGGGCAAAAACAGCCATGCTTCTCACATTTTCGTTCCGGTTCGACTGGAGCAACAAGAGCAACGTCGGCACAGCGCGCTCGTCGCCGATACGTCCAGCAGCCAGTGCCGCCCGAGCCCGAACTGCTGGATTCCCCTGTAATAGTAGCTTTTCGAGCTCTCCGTCCCATCGGCGCTCATCCTCTGCTTGGATGACCCGAAGCAAGATGTTTTGAGGAACCGAAGGAGGTAACGACTTCGAGACGGGTTCTGCCTTCTGAGATCGAACAAGGCTCGCTGAGACGATTATGAGAAGGCAGGAGAAAACAAGTCGGATTCCGCAGGCTTGGCTCAAAGCAAGTGGCGCATAAAAGGTCATCAATTCTACTTTCGGTTCAGGAGAGTTTAAGAGACTCGGCTCTCTTGGTTAACCGCAGTTTGTAGGGGGAGTCTATTTATGTATCAGCGACGGAGAGGGTCTGTGTCAAGGCATCCGATGGATACCAGCAATGTGTGGCTCTCAGCCCGCGCACCGACTCGAGCTAAACCAAATATGAGCAGGCCTCTAAAACTCGAGGCTACAAAAGAAAGCGCCTCGCCAGTTCCGGCGAGGCGCTCTCGAAGTTTAGGCTTGCATGCGTATAACTTTAGTTTGTTGCCCTTGATACGTTTGTGACTGGCGGTTGCTTCGGAACATCTGTTGGTTTGGCTGACTCACTTGACTTCGGTGAGCCGTCCGCGGTAATGGGCTTCATGCTGGAAGCATCGAGGGGTTGATTCTTGTTCTTGTCTGCAGCCGCGCTCATTTGAAGCATTTTGCAGCTGCCTTCAAAGATACCGCCCTGCTCGATGACGAGCGAAGGTGTTTGGATATTGCCATTTACCTTGGCTGCCCTGCCCAGTTCCAGGCGCTGAGTAGCGATAATGTCGCCATTAATTGTTCCATGAATAACCGCAACTGCTACCTCGATATTGGCGTCAACCTTGCCATTTGCACCAACAATCAAGGTTCCGCTACCCGAGCTA
>DASSCG010000075.1:0-4783 GCA_035697925.1 Pyrinomonadaceae bacterium | reverse complement strand
AATCAAACGAAGGAAGAGCTCGCGTTCGCGCGCGGTTTTGAAGCCATAGAGCTGCAGCGCATCTTCGCGGACGTGAGTATAAATTCGAAGTTGCACACTCGCTCCCGGTTCCTCCAGTTCATAAAAAGTCGAAATGGGAATTGTCACTTCATAACCCTCGCCGGCAACGTCCAGTATCACTGAAGTCGCTTGTTTGGAAAGAAGTGTGCCGGAGAGATGTGCAATCATTGACGAAGAATAGAAGTCGACGCGGGAAGTTTAGTTAAACGCACGCGATTGTAGTTGATGGTCTAGCGATTGAGCAACGCAAGCAAGAAAGTCATGCCCTTACCATTCACCGTCTATTAGGGATATACTCCATCAACAGGTCGTTCATGAAATCAGAGAAAATTTCAGAGCTCACTACCAACCGGCTCAGCATTTACCTGCGGTGTTTGAATACGCTATCAGCTGCGGGCATTAAGACTATTTCATCCCAGGAATTAGCCGAGCAGTTCAACCTTAACTCCGCCCAGATCCGCAAAGACTTGGGATACTTTGGGGAATTTGGAGTGCGCGGAGTTGGCTACTTCGTAAACGAGCTACGAACCAACATTACGAAAATCCTTGGTCTCGACAACCCCCACCGGGTGGCAATTATTGGCGCCGGCAGATTGGGCACTGCTTTGGCAAACTATCACGGATTTGAAAAATCCAATTTCACTGTGGTAGCGCTGTTTGACAACGATCGATCAAAGATTGGCCAACGTTTGGGTAGTGGCGAAGTTCTAGTGCACGACGTAAAAAAGATTGATCGAATCGTGAAAGAGGAGAGCGTCGATGTTGCTGTAATTGCCGTACCAGCCAGAGCGGCTCAACGAGTTTTGAATCAAGTGATGGCTGCGGGGGTAAAGGCGGTGCTCAACTTCGCTCCCACCTCTCTCAGTGCCCGCCTGGGTGTAAAAGTCAAAACCGTTGACTTAACAACTTCGCTGGAATCATTATCGTATTTCCTGGCACGACCACAGACCAGCGTAGTCACGAACGCTCGCCGACGAAATAAATTTGAAGAAATTTTCGAACCTAAGGAACAGGAACTCTAACCGTTTACTACGTCCATGAATGAGCAGTCCGCAAGGCGCGAAATAGTTAAGATTGGTAACTTGATGTACGAACGCAGCTACGTCGTTTCATCCGACGGCAACATCAGCGTGCGTCTCGACGACGGGCGGATACTCGCCACGCCAACAATGACTTGCAAAGGGCGTATGACTGAAGATTCGTTGGCGTTGACGGACGCTGACGGAAGACCTCTCTCTGATCGCAAAGCTTCAAGTGAATTAGCAATGCATCTTTTGATTTATCGCGAGAGGAGTGACGTCAAAGCTGTCTGTCATGCCCATCCTCCGCACGGAACAGCCTTTGCCGTGGCCGGACTGGCAATCGATCAACCGATACTCTCTGAAGTAATCCTGACGCTGGGATGCGTGCCACTGGCTTCGTATGGAACTCCTTCGACAGACGAGTTGACAGAGGCGATGCGTCCCCTCGTGAAACACCATAACGCCCTGCTGATGGCTAATCACGGGGCCGTGGCTTATGGGGCAGACTTGTGGCAAGCCTTCGATCGCCTGGAGACACTTGAGCACACCGCTCGCATTGCGATCCTCTCGCGGATACTCGGAGGTTCAAAAAATCTTCCCGCTGACGCTATTGAGAAATTAATCAACGTACGTGAAGCGGCAGGCTACCTGGGCGAAAGTGCCCGTTGTCAGGCATGTGGTTACTTGCACGAAACCCAACTGGCGTGTCCATCTGGAGATCGGCCTTCACCAAATTACGCCCGGTCCTCGGAAAACGGCGTCGGTAAGATTGCGTTAACGCGAGAGGAGTTAGTGGAGCTTTTGTCACAAGCGGTTAGTCGAGGAGAATCCTGAACCACGAATGGTGAATGATAAATGGTAAACGGAAGCAATGAGTAGTAAGGTTGAGGCCGTTTACCATTTACGATTTACCATCTACCGATTAGAGGAGCATAGCAGATGCCACAAGAAGCACTCGGCATGGTCGAAACCAAAGGACTGGTGGCGATGATTGAAGCAGCAGACGCGATGGTCAAAGCTGCAAACGTCACACTCATCGGCTACGAAAAAATCGGCGCTGGTTTTGTGACTGCCATCGTCCGTGGGGACGTTGCGGCGGTCAAGGCCGCTACAGATGCCGGAGCCGCAGCAGCACGGCGCGTTGGCGAACTGGTTAGTGTTCACGTGATTCCGCGGCCGCATGGGAGCGTGGACGAGGCCCTTCCGGTCGGACTCAGCCGCGGCTAAGGCATGATCATCGCACGTATCCTTGGCACGGTTGTCTCAACCCAAAAGGACGAACGGCTGCTCGGCAAGAAGTTGCTGATTGTCCGTCCTATCAATGTAGATGGTACCGATACGACGGGATATGTGGTTGCTGTCGATACGGTGGGTGCAGGATTTCATGAGCGAGTTCTGGTAGTTGCCGGCTCAAGCGCAAGGCTGGCCCAGGGGATGAAAGACACTCCCGTCGACGCTGCGATCGTGGGCGTGATCGACACTGTAGACATTACAAGTGCGGAATCGTGAAATGGTAAATGGTGAATCGTTAATCGATAATTCGTACATTATTCACTACTCACCCGTTTACCATTAACCATTCACCATTCACCATTTACCAGTTATGCAACTCGCACGCGTCATCGGCACTGTTGTGGCGACCGTTAAAAACGAATCTCTTGAAGGGCGCAAGCTGCTGGTCGTCCAATCTCTGAACAAGGATCTTCAGCCCTCTGGCAAGCCTCTGGTTGCTGTCGACTCGGTGGGCGCCGGAATAGGCGAACTTGTTTTCTGGTGTCGAGGAAAAGAAGCCAGCTTTCCTTTCAAACGAGAGGACACTCCTACCGATTGCACCATTATCGGCATAGTTGATTCGAACGCCCATGTAACTCGAGGCTGAATCTGTAGAGGTCGTTAACTTCATGTTGCTTGCTAAGGTCTTAGGTAACATTGTCGCCACTCAGAAAAATCAGCGTTACGAGAGCGCGAGTGTGATGCTTTGCCAACAGATCACACCCGAAGGCGACGAAACGGCATACACTGTGCTGGCGTTAAACGCCGTCGATGCAGGTGTCGGTGATACAGTGTTAATAGTGCAGGAGGGATGGAGCGCTTCAACCGCGTCTACTGGTAAAAGCGGTGCAGCGATCGATTCGGCAATCGTCGGAGTGGTTGATCGCATCGATCTATTGGCAGAATGACTAGCGAGTTGTAGTAACGAAAAGAGCAGGCTGCTTACAAGAGGTTATATGAGCACGGAACTCGAACAGGCGCGTTTAATCGCTGAAAGAATCGCCCGACGCGTTTCCGGGGGCTCCCCAAACCCATCACAGTCAGGTTCGACGTCGAGAGTCTCGTCAGATGTGAGCGCTGAACTCTCGGCAATGCGAGCTGGGCTGAACGAACTTCAGAAACGACTGGCCCAGATCGAAGCCAAAGTCCGAGCGACCAGAGACACAACCACTCCGGAAATAGGATTCACCTCATCAAGTTTCAATAGAGGCGGACGACCGGTTCCTCTTACTCACTCGCCGTGGCTTGCTGGAGTGAATGCATCGGCCATGCATCCCAGCGAAGAAAAATTTGGCGTGGAGGAAGCTACGGTTTCCGAACTCGTCGATTTCTTTGAGAGAGAGAAGAACTGCAGCCTGGAACCGGGCAAGGCTTGTGACCATTGCTCCATGTGCAGCTCAAGAGGCTTTTAGCGTAAGCTACTTCCTCAAAAAGGCCGCCCAGTAGAGGCGGCCTCTTTCGTTTTGCTTGAGCTCTTACCCTTACTTTGTTGGAGTTGCATTAGGCCGGAGCGTATTTGAGTCAATCCTTGGAACTTGAGTCGCCCCCTCTTCGGCCTTGAAGTAAGGTTCCTCCTTAAAACCAAACAGCTTTGCGGAAATGACAGTAGGAAATCGCGCCCGCGTGGTGTTGTAGTCCTGTGTCGCGTCATTGTAATCCTTGCGCGACGTAGCGATCCGGTTCTCTGTTCCAACTACTTCATCCTGCAGCTTCAAGAAGTTCTGGTTTGACTGCAATTGCGGATAAGCCTCTTGCAAGACTAACAACCGACCAATAGTGCCACCGAAACTGTTGGCCGCATCAATGACCGCCTGCTTCTGCTCAGGTGACTTGTCGCCACCCTCGCCCTGAGGCGCCTGGTTGGTGGCGTTCAAAAGTCGGGATCTGGCTTCGGCAATCTTGCCGAAAACTTCCTGTTCCTGAACGCCGGCAAGTTTCGCGGACTCGACGAGGTTATTGATTAAGTCGCCCCGGCGTTGAAGCTGAGTTTCCACGTTGGCCCACTTACCCTTTACGTTTTGTTGTTTGGTGGTAAGAGTGTTGTAGCCACAACCGCTGGATGTAACCATTACGAAGATTGCCAGAGCCAGCAAAACTGTTCTTTTGTATTTCATGTTTGATCTCCCGATGTTTTAAAACTCGACCCCGTTAAGACGTTCCCGCCAGCTGAGTTTCATCAACCGCTTCAACTACGTGTTCAATCTGGGCCATGTAGGCGCCGAAGAGCTCATTAGCTTCCTGGTCATTTGCCGGCAGCTCACCAGTAGCTCGGATGGCAAATATTTGTTCAAAGGGTTTGGGATCGAGCCTCAAAAGCTTGGCCGTAGCCCAGACACAGTCGGGTTTGCCAATCGGCGGTTCCTTACCATTGAGCATCAACACCGCTCGAAACAAAGAAGCGAAACTCGCCAAACTGTCACTCATCAAAT
>DASSCG010000074.1:0-4994 GCA_035697925.1 Pyrinomonadaceae bacterium | reverse complement strand
TGTACACCTATACGGCCGGCGGCACCGGCCTGGACGCCTCGATGCCGCCGTGGGTTTGGGATGGCGGACGCGAGGCTGGGTACAAGCGCCTTCAGGATCCTGATACGCGCAAGAAGATTGCGGATGCCATTCGCATTAACTCGAACGACTGGGAAAACCTCTACGCGCTCGCAGGTTCCCCCGATCGGCTGCTGCTGGCCAGCTTCCGAAGCGAGAAGTTGAAACCGTTAGTCGGTAAGACTCTGGGTGAAGTTGCGAAGATGCGCGGCAAAGATCCGGTCGAGACGATCATGGATCTTGTGCTCGAAGATCGATCTCGCATCGGCACCATTTATTTTCTGATGAGTGAAGACAACCTCAAGAAGCAGATTCGCCTACCCTGGGTTTCGTTTGGCTCTGATGCCGCTTCGATTGCGCCAGAAGGTAACGCTCTGAGGTCTGGGGCGCATCCTCGAGCCTATGGCAATTTTGCGCGGCTGCTGGGGAAATACGTGCGCGAGGAAAAAGTGATCTCTCTGACTGAAGCGGTGCGGCGGCTCTCAAGCTTACCGGCCACTAATCTCGGGCTCAATCATCGCGGCTTTCTTAAACCCGGAATGTTCGCAGATGTCGTGGTGTTCGATCCGCAAACGATTGCTGACCGCGCTACGTTTGAAAACCCGCACCAGTTGTCGGTCGGCGTGCAGCACGTATTTGTGAACGGCATGCAGGTACTCAAGGACGGCGAGCACACGGGAGCAAAACCTGGCAAGGCGCTTTGGGGACCTGGGAAGGTGAAGTGATTGGGCACCTGTCCTTATTTCAATTTCTTAAACAAGCCGTTCGCGTCATAGGCGAGAAAAGCCACTATGATCCACGAAATAACACGGAATATCACTAAACATTTCTTGTCCTTTTCGTGTGGCTTCGTGGATCGGTTTTGTTGGAGTGAGAGATACGATCCACGAAATCACACCAAACAACACGAAAAGAACTACGGACTACTGACCACTGACCAGAAAGGCCTAAATGAACAGAGCAATCACAATGTGGCGCGTCCTCCTGGTGCTGATCTTCTTCGCAGCCTTTGCGCCTCTAAATGCGCAGCCGCCGAGCGACGCGATCTTCACCGTCACCGAAGCAATGATTCCAATGCGCGACGGAGTGCGCCTTCACACGCGAGTTTACGTGCCGACAAGCACGGTGGAGAAGTTTCCGATGCTTCTGCTCAGGACTCCGTACGGGATTGGGAATCTCAGCCCGGCGCAACTGGCCGCGGCGGTGCCGGAGCTGGCGGCCGAGGGATACATCATCGTCCAGCAAGACATCCGCGGACGATTCAAGTCGGAAGGTCAGTTCGTCATGCTTCGACAGCCGCGCGATCCGAAGGACAAAAGCGCGATTGACGAAAGCACCGATACCTTTGACACGATTGAATGGCTGCTTAAGAACACGCCCAACAATAACGGACGATGTGGGATCGCTGGAACCAGCTATGGCGCCTGGCTGGCGGTAATGGCAATGCTTGATCCGCATCCAGCACTCAAAGCAGTTGTACAGCAGGCATCGCCGGCAGACATGTGGATGGGTGACGACTTTCACCACAATGGTGCCTTCCGGTTGAGTTATGGTTTTGAGTACGCATACATGATGGAATCGTCGAAGGAGATTGCCGACGTTTCCAAAGTCATTGACATCTTTGATACGTACGAGTGGTATCTGAAACTCGGTTCGCTCGCGAACGTCGAAACGAAGTACTTTCACGGCAAGATCCCAAGCTGGCGCGACTTCGCCAACCGTCCTGACTATGACGATTTCTGGAAACGCCAGGCTTTCGCGCCATGGTTGAACCGCGTGACTGTGCCGACCCTGAACGTCGCTGGATGGTGGGACCAGGAAGACTTTTACGGCCCGATCAAAATCTACGAGCTGCTGGAACGACATGACAAGGCAAAGCAAAACTTTCTCGTCGTTGGACCATGGAACCACGGTGGCTGGTCGAGAGGTGAAGGCAGGAAACTAGGCAAGATTGATTTTGGCAGTGCGACCTCTGAACACTATCGGCGAAAGATACTCGTGCCGTTTCTTGCATACTATTTGAAAGACAAAGGAAGTCATGAGCTTCCCGAGGCGCTGACTTTCAGGACCGGAGCCAATGAGTGGGTCCGTCACGACGCATGGCCTCCGAAAGAGAACGTCGTAGATCGCAAGTTGTATTTGCAAAAGGACAGAACGCTTGCGTTCACCACTCCGCCGGCAACAGGCCAATCGTTCGACAGCTACACTTCCGATCCCGCGAACCCGGTTCCTTACCGTCCGCGCCCGATCAAGCTGCGCAGCGGCTGGTCGACGTGGCTCGTCGAAGATCAGCGCTTCGTTGACCATCGACCGGACGTACTTTCATGGGTCAGTGAACCGCTAAAACAAGATGTTGTCGTTTCGGGGAGGATTGTCGCTAACCTTTTTGCTTCGACGACAGGCACTGACAGCGATTGGATCGTAAAGCTGATCGACGTATATCCGCAGAAATACGAAGCGGATCCTGACATGGGTGGCTACCAACTGATGATTGCAGGCGATGTTTTCCGTGGTCGCTATTTTAAAAGCTTTGAGAAACCTCAACCGATTCCAGCAAACTCAGTTCAGCATTATCAAATTCCGTTTCCTGCCAACGACCACACTTTCAGAAAAGGACACCGGATCATGGTGCAGGTCCAAAGCAGTTGGTTTCCTGTGATCGACCGCAACCCACAGCGTTTCGTGTCGAATATCTTTCTCGCGAAAGAGTCGGACTTTCAGCGAGCCACTCAGCGAGTGTTCCGTTCGGGCCGGTATGCGTCACACATCGCTGTGCCGGTCGTAGCCACTCCGTGATGGCTTCTACCCAGCGGTATCTCTGAGCAGCCTTTCCGCGTCCACATCGGGATCGGAACCTTGCATAATATAAAGCAATCCAACGCTGAGCTTCAGCGGCCGGGCAACAACATCGTCGGCAAGTTGTCGATGAAAGGCCCGCTGATTCCGGTCCGCTGTAAGCGCCTTGTTGGCGGCGCTCCGCGTGCTCATTCCACCAAAAAGTGACTTCGCCAGAGTAGTAGTGGACCGCTAAGCACCAAGCCAAGTGCGGAAAAGATAAAGACGGAAGGTTTCGGCAGCCACAAGTATGCCGCCACACCGCTGAGTGTCAGAAAGATTCCAACCGCAAAGGCTATGCTCCACGATGATCGCTTCCCCTTCTCAAGGTCTGAGGCGATCATCAGAAGAAATGATCCCAGTATGACTAAGGCCAGGCCCGCGAGCACGACATTCGCGATCAGTTGAGCACCCATCCTTTCGACGATTTCCCCACGAACAATTGCGCGACTAACTGACCGCACGTTTATGATGGCGTGAAGAATCCCGAGTCCGCAGAGCAGCGCTCCGACCGCCAAAGCAATGTATCGCACAACACGGCACCTCGGATTCAACGTTTTCCTTTCGTGCCTACGAGCCCAGCCGCGTCTAAAGCCCGGCATCACCCGCGCCCACGTTCAACTATCATGAGAGGCTTCGTGACAGGGCGTTGGGTGCATGCCGTTGTTGGGCGGTGCGGCGTTCACTTCGACTGCTCGAACGTAGAAACATTCGCCACCCGCATCCACTTTCCATCACGCTTTTCATAAGTCATGATGCCAGCGTAGATGAACTTCTGCTCCCTTTCCATCCCCGTAGCATCCTTCTGCGTGCGCCTCACCCTGATCCTGGTGATCATCCAAGCCATGCTCCCGTCTTTTGAGACGCGGATGATTGGCTCCTCCACATCATCCCACTCGTGATACTTCGCACCCTTAAAATAATCGGCAAAATGCTTACGCTCGTCGGACTTCGTTACCCGGTTGATTTTTCCGTCGCTGACTGTAATGAACTCTTCGGGGGCACTCCCCTGCAACAGTTCTACGTCGGTTCTGAAGTGGGCCTCACGATCAGACTTATGCAAGCGCAACAACTCCACCATGTCTTTCTCCTGACTCACCGTTGGTTGAGTCTGAGCAACGCTGATACCGACCATCAAGAGCATAATGCTAACCACATATTTCATTGAATTTTCCTTTTGAAGGCTACTTTCGGCGCAAGACCTTCTGCACTCCGCTAGGAGTGCGATGTTTATAGCCCGTGCCGCCGACGTTCTGTCTGCACTCCGTTAGGAGTGCCATGTTCAATGATCCCTAGCCGGTCGCAGCCAAAACGATTTGTTGGGCCGCGCTGAAGGACACCAATACTATCCGCGAGCCATAAACATCCAACGGTGACCTTCGAAGTCCTCCGCACGGTAGCGGCGCGCGGGTGGTCCATCCTCGAGGTCTGACAAGATTCTGGCGCCTTCCTGTTTTGCCCGAGCGTAGTGTGCGTCAATGTCGGCAACAAAGACCATTACGCCATCAATGACCCAGGGCACAGTTGACCAGCGTCGAGAGCGCTCGCAAGAGGCACGATGTTTCAGCGGACACTCGTAATCAGGTGTTGGACTGGCGAGCATAACGAGGCCGTCGCCGGCCTCCATTTCACCATGTGCGAGCCGACCGTCAGCACTCGTCATGCGCCGGAGTTCACGAAATCCAAAAGCCCGCGCCAACCAGTCTAAGGCCGCAAGACCGTCTTCGTATGCAATCATTGGGATGACGGCTGGTGATTCGTCTGGCATCGTAACCTGTCTCCTTCATCTGATCCGAAACGAGTTCGCCTGGCGCGGCCCAACGCTGCGCTTGAGCGCTCGCCCACACAACTACCGATAAAAGCTACTCACCGGCGAGTCCGCTCCAAGCCTTTGTTAGGTCGCGCGGAAAGACAAGCGCGCAATGCTATTTCTTGCTTCGTTCTAGAATTTCGACGTCCAGATCGATCTGATCCTTTTCGATTAGATCACAGTGAACGTCTATGCGACCAGCAAACCCTTTTTGGGTATATTCGAGGTAAAACCTCCTGCCGACTTTATGGTTCTGCCTGATCACCGTCCCTTTACCGCTCTCTATCTGCTT
>DASSCG010000073.1:0-5839 GCA_035697925.1 Pyrinomonadaceae bacterium | reverse complement strand
GCACCTGTTATCCCGACTATTAATCCGCGCCCAGTGTGCGGGAAAATCTCCTTCATCAAATTGGCAGCGCCCTCGTTACCATCCTCAACCTTGGAGATGGCCCGGGCTATGGAGCGCGTATCACCCGCCACAACTCGCTCGATCAGCGAAGATTTTTCTGGGGTAGCGCCCATCGGAAGACTGGATACTTAGGCTTGCCTCAAGATCTCTCGCGCAATAATCATTCGTTGTATCTCAGACGTACCCTCACCAATGGTGCAGAGCTTGGAATCTCGCCAGTATTTCTCTGCGGGATAGTCTTTGGTGTAGCCGTATCCCCCATGCACCTGAATAGCCTCTTCGCAAACATTCACACTCACTTCTGAAGCAAACAGCTTCGCCATCGACGACTCTTTCGTGGTCTTCTTGCCCTGATCTTTTAACCAGGCAGCGCGATACATTAGAAGTCGTGCGGCGTCAATTTGCGTGGCCATATTCGCAAGCTTGAACTGTATCGCCTGAAATTCGGAAATAGGCTTGCCAAACTGTTGGCGCTCCTGAGCGTATCGCAAAGCTGATTCGTATGCTCCTTGGGCTATCCCGACAGCGAGAGCGGCAATTGATATTCGCCCGCCATCGAGAATTTGCATGGCGTTTATGAATCCCTCGCCTTCCGTGCCAAGCCGATTCTCATCAGGGATGTAACAATCTTCGAAGACAACGCTGGCTGTCTCAGAAGCTCGCAAACCTAACTTGTTCTCTTTTTTGGAGGGAGAGAACCCCTTCATTCCCTTTTCGAAGATGAAAGCCGAAATCCCTTTGCTCTTTTTGGAACGATCGGTGACTGCGAAGGCAACGCACGTATCGGCGTGGATTGCATGCGTGATGAAATTCTTCGAGCCATTTACCATCCATCCGCCGTCCTGCCGCACGGCGGTAGATCTGGTGCCGGAAGCGTCCGAACCTGCGCTTGGTTCGGTCAGGCCCCAGGCCCCAAGATGTTCGCCCCTGGCCAGTGGTTCCAGGTACTTTTTCTTTTGGGCCTCGGTTCCGTATTGGTAGATATGGTTTGAGCAAAGTGAATTGTGAGCGGCGATCGAAATGCCTACTGATCCGTCGACTCGCGACAACTCCTCGATGATGGAAGCATATTCGACATATCCCATGCCGGCGCCACCATACTCTTCAGGGAAAATCACGCCCATTAAACCGAGTTCGGCCAATTTGGGTATTAACTCAACCGGAAAGTGTTGCGCTTCGTCCCACTCCATGACGTGCGGCGCGATTTCCGCCTCGGCGAACTCGCGGACGCTCATCTTGATTTGTTTCTGTTCTTCGCTTAATTCAAATTCCATCCTGAACCCCGCAGAGGTGGATTCCACGTGACAAAGGCATCCTCGCCTGTTTACTAAGAACAGGCAAGCATGCCTGCTAGACAATAAAACCTGTCTTTAGTTGAGGGAAGTATTCTAACTCATCGCCTGACTGAACCGTGACCAGCCACCCTCCCTCTACCCCTTTTGTTGGACGGTTTAGTTTTATTCCTATTCGGGCGGTCCGCTTTGATTAAGCGGTTCACTTCGGACGGTGAAAGCAGCCGCCAATAACCTGGTTTCAGATCGTCGTCGCGAAGAGAGCCGATGCGTGCTCGACGTAGCTTAACCACCGAATGGCCTATCGAGTCGAACATCTTTCTTATTTGTTGGTTGCGACCCTGATGAAGCACTACCTCGAACCATGTGTTCGTTCCAGTTTCATCAACCCTCGTAATTTTCGCAGGAGATGTCCTGGTCCCATCATCAAGAACGACCCCGCGTCTGATTCGCTCTATCGAAGGTTCAGGCGGCAATCCTTTTACTTTCGCTTCATAGACTTTTTCGACACGATTGCGGGCAGCGGTTATGAAATTCGTGAAATCGCCGTCATTCGTAAGCAGCAGTAGACCTTCGGTGTTGAAGTCGAGGCGGCCGACGGGATGGAGCCTGCCCAAAGAAGCCGGCAAGAGCTCCGTCACCAGCGGACGCCCCTCGGGGTCAGAGACGCTTGACAGGTAACCTTTCGGCTTGTTGAGGAGGACATAAACTTTCTCGCGCTTTTCAAGAACGGGATTTATTAGTTTTCCTCGAACCTTGATGTGATCTCGACTGATGTCTGCCCTCGTACCCAGTTCCGTCACAACCTGTCCATTAACCGTAACCAGCCCCGCCGTGATCATTTCTTCTGCATGACGCCGTGAGGCGATTCCCGCAGCAGCAATCAATTTTTGTAAACGCTCTTCCATAAAGAACCAGGAGGTAGGAGGCAAGAGCAGGAGGCAGGCATAGGGTGGGCGCCTTCGACCCAAGCATTTCGATGTCGAACTAACTGACTGCCGTCTGCCGTCTGCCGTCTGCTCCTGCCTCCTGCCATCTGCCGTCTTTCACACTACGCCGCTCGCCAGATCCTCAAAATCCTCAATACTCGGCAACTCAGAAAGATCTTTGAGTCCAAACTGAATCAAAAACTCCTTCGAGGTGCCGTACATCATCGGGCGACCAACGGCTTCTTTCCGCCCCTTGGCGACGATGAGTTTCTTGTCCAGTAGGGTCTTGATTGACGACGGTGACTGCACGCCTCGAATGTCCAGTATTTCCGGAACGGTAATAGGTTGCTTATAGGCGATGACTGCCAGGGTTTCGAGAGAAGCGAGTGAAAGCTTTGCACTAGGCCTGGATTTCAGAAACGCGCGCACGTGTTCGTGGTACTCGGGGCGAGTGGCAAACTGCCAACCGCCCGCCACTTCCCGCAACTGCAAACCGCTGGCACGGCCGTTGAACTCTTTGACCAGACTGGCAAGCCCTTCCTCAATGACCGACTGGTCCTCTTTCAGAACTTCTGCGATAGTCTTAGCATTTAAGGGTTCATCTGAAACGTAGATCAACGCCTCAATGATCGCAGTCCTCTCTTCCCTGCTCTGAACGGCAATCGGAGTTGCGTCCTCCTCATCGTGCGCGAGCTCGAGAGACGACTCATCCGACTCGCCCTCAACAGATTCAATATCCGGCTCATATGCCTGTTCTGTGCCCTGTTGTTTTGCCACTGCGCGTTCCACCTTCCTATCAGTCTGCCGCCTAAGCTATGTCCAGTCAGCTGGCAGCGCTTGCGAGGATATCGCCAAACGTCTCCCGTTGAATTAACCTAATTTCAGTCGTTCGTACAAGTTCGAGTACTGAAAGAAAAGCAAGCACCAACTCCCGACGCGATCGCGCCCGTTCGAAAAAGACTCTCAGGTTCAGCTCCCCTGCAGACATCACCATATTTCTTAATCGCTCGAGCATCTCGGCCATGGAAATCTCTTCGCGTTCGATTTCCAGCAGCACCTCATCCTTGTGTCGGGCCAGAATTTCCTGGAAGACCTTCAACAGATCGAAGACACCCACGACAACTTCTGGATTATTCTTATCTGTCTCTAGTTCCGCGCGTTTAAAGACAGCACGCTCGACAGTAGCCCGCGACCAGAGCATTTGTGCGGCCGCTTTATATTTTTGATACTCCAGTAATTGATCGACAAGCTCCTTACGCGGATCCTCTTCTTCTTCGGCGGTTGCGAACGGATCGCGAGGCAGAAGCATTTTCGTCTTAAGCTCGATCAAGGTCGCAGCCATTACCAGAAAATCTCCGGCGACGGCCATGTCGAGATCTTGCATAAGGTGCAAGTAGCGCAAGTATTCGTCTGTAATCCGGGCTACCGGTATGTCGTAGATGCTAACTTGCTCTTGACGAATCAGGTGAAGCAACAAATCCAATGGCCCTTCGAACTCACCCATGACGATCTTGAGATCATCACTGTGTGTATCTGGGATCAGCTCGGGCTTCGAACCTGCTACGTTCAAGGTGGGCGGCACGGCCAGGTCATCGCCGTTTATTGATTCAATTGTTTCAGGCGTTTCGTCCATTGGTTTCCCTTGCTAATTCACGCTCCCCACAATTCCCATCGCCTCGTAAGCCTTGGACAGCGTAGCATCGGCAATCTGCTCTGCCTTCTCCCGACCACGACTCAGAATACGATTCAATTCTTCATCGCCGATTCCCTTTACGCGCTCCTGAAAAGGTCGCAAAAATTCAACCGTAACATCGGCCAGATCCTGCTTCAGATGGGCGTACCCTTTCCCGGCAAAATGGGATTCGATCTCAACTGTCGGTTGACCGGTCAGTAATTGGTAAATCGTCAACAGGTTATTGATCGCCGGTCGCGACTCGTCGAATCTTATCTCGGTTCCGGAGTCAGTCACTGCGCGTTTGAACTTTCGGCTGACGACGTCCGCATCGTCGAGCATCATCACGCATCCCTGCGGATCGTCGTCAGACTTGGACATCTTCCTGGTCGGGTCCGAGAGCGACATGATACGCGCACCAACTTTGGGAATGTAAGCATCGGGCACACGAAACGTCTCGCCGTAATCCCGGTTGAATCGTATTGCCAAATCTCGCGTGAGTTCAAGATGCTGTCTTTGATCTTCCCCGACCGGTACAAGATCTGTCTGGTGAAGAAGGATGTCGGAGGCCATCAGGACCGGATAATCAAACAGCCCGGCACTGACATTTTCATTTTTCCGTGACTTATCCTTGAACTGGGTCATTCGCTCGAGCTCAGACATGCGGGCCACACAGTTGAGAACCCAGGTCAACTCAGCGTGGTGGTGGAGATCAGACTGGACGAAGATCGTCGAGACCTCGGGGTCGATCCCGACTGCCAGATAAATGCGAGCCAACTCACGAGTCTTCTCCGCCAGCATCGCCGGATCTTGAGGGGTAGTAATGGCGTGCAAATTGACGATGCAGAAGAAACTTTCGTACTCGTGTTGGAGGGCTACCCAATTGCGCAGGGCGCCTAAATAGTTGCCGAGATGAACGTTGCCGGTGGGTTGGGCGCCGCTGAAAATTCTCTTGGGCATACTTTTTCTAAATGACGAAGCCGGATGAGGTTCACGTTCTAATTCAGCGGATTCCTAAAAACAGCAGGTATGCGACCAAACTCATAACTGGTCCCATGATTGCGCTAAAAAAGCCCATGTACATCAAGATCATTAAGATAATAAAGCCAAACTGTTCCATAAAGGCCAACATCGAACGCGCACTTTCCGGGAGGAAGGTCTCCAGAATCTTGCTGCCATCCAAAGGAGGAAATGGCAGAAGGTTAAAGATGGCCAGCGAGAGATTCATTATCAGAAAGTACCTAAGGAACAACTCAACCGGCTCTCTGATCGATTCAGGGATAGAGCTAAACCCGTTGGTCATCAAGAGTACTTTGTAGATTATGAAAGCGCAGATGGCTATAAAGAGATTGGCCATTATTCCGGCGGCGGAAACCATAACGTTGGCCAAATCTTTATTGCGCCAACGGAGTGGATTAACCGGTGTCGGTTTGCCCCAGCCAATAAGCGGAATCGCGCCTAGCGCTCCTCCGATATTCCCTAGAATGAAGCCAACTATCGGTATTAGCAGTGTCCCAATCGGATCTATGTGGGCATTGGGATTCAAGGTGATGCGGCCAAGCAAGCGAGCCGTGTCGTCACCAAACCTGTTTGACATCCACGCATGTGCTGCTTCGTGGGCTGAGATCGCAAACAGCAGCACGATCATGTAGATCAGGAGTTGCGGTATCAGTTCTGAAGTCACGTAATCCTATCAACCGTAAGATATAAGAAGCCGTCAAGTTAGCACCCCCTCTCTGCGACTGTCAAAAAGGGAGGGTATACCGCGTATTGAGGTGGTTTTGGAAGGAATTGCTTAGAGGATGCCCTTAATTCCAACAGGCAAGCTATAAACGGAGTCGTTCGACGCTACCACCATATCTCCTGTGGCACCGATTGCCAGTCCA
>DASSCG010000072.1:0-6340 GCA_035697925.1 Pyrinomonadaceae bacterium | reverse complement strand
TCGTCAATGTGTGACAACTCTTTCATAACAAACCCATCGTCTCGATTTGGGATCCCATATCTGGCAATTGGGGAACTAAAAGAAGACGCAGGGACTGTGCGGCAAACATAATTCACGCCGGATCACATAGTATGCAAAATTACTGTTGCCTTTTGTGCAGCATATCAGAATAATCTCAGCCGGAAAATCCAGTCGCAGGAATAGTGGGCCAGCGAACTGAGCTTGCCGGGAATTCGCCGGCGTTAAAGTCGTGACCAACCGCATTGCGGCCATCTCGATCTAAGGATATTGTAAGCCGCGCATCATCACCATTTAAATAATGTCAGCTCTCCTTCAAGATCCCCCCGATTTGGAAAACGAGCAAACGAGCTCCCCATCTCAGGTGTCATCTACTGAAACCGTGGAGACCACGTTGCCGAAACCCCACGTCTCGGCGGGCCTGCCTCCTGGTTATAGCGGCATCCCGGAACATTCAACCCCGGCGCACGCTTTTCTCGAACATTCAACCTCGATTCTCTTTCCAGTGCTGTTTATCCCGAACGTCTACTTTTCATTCGATCGACTCTACGAGCTCGAATTGCTTTGGCTGGGCGCGCTTGCCATTCCCCTCGCTTTGGTTTTGGGCGACTTTGTCGGTGGGCTAGTACATTGGATGGCGGACACGTATTTCTCAGAAGACACCCCTGTCGTCGGCGCCGCTTTGATTAAGCCGTTTCGACAACACCACATTTTCCCACGTGACATTTGCACCCACACGCTGGTGAGTATTGTGGGGAATGTGTGCATTCTTGCGGTGCCCGTCCTCTTAGCGTGTCTCTACCTCTTGTGGGTTAGCGATCACGGTCTGCTTGCGTTTGCGATCCTGTGCACGACTCTAATGGCCGCGGCTACAGTGGCAACTAACGTCTTTCACAAGTGGGCACATCAGGAAAATCCTTCCCCCGGTGTGCGTTTGTTACAACGAACGCGTTTGGTGCTTGAGCCTCGGCATCATCAGGTACATCACACAGAACCGTTTCAGATGCACTACTGCATCACCAATGGCTGGCTGAATCCTTTGCTGAACAAGATTGGATTCTTCCGTAAGTTAGAGGCTGGTCTGCGCTTTTTCGGAATCGAAACTACCACTGATCAGCGGGCGAAGGTGTGATCGGTTCATTGCAATAATTATCTGTAGCTTTCTCTCACCTCGGTAAACGTGCCACCCGTACAGTAGATCCTATCTCGCGCGTTGCAACGCCAGCAGGAATTCGGATCAGTCCCGTCGCACTTGCGAATGCGACAAAGTCGGATGAGCCTCCCCACTTCAAGGGTTGGGCCAGGAGGACGCCGGCTTCTCCTGTTCTGATTTGCGCAGGCAAAAAACTCTCCCTCTCGATAGATCCTTTGACGCTGTTTTCAAGGATGGCCCAGTCTTCTTCCAACTCCGGCTTCTGTGCTCCTTGCAGTGCTAGTAACGCCGTGCGGGCAAATAGATTGAACGTCACTGAGACTGAGACGGGATTTCCGGGCAAGCTGAACACGAGCACGCCATTGGGGAGGCGTGAAAAAACAGTGGGCTTACCGGGACGCAGCGAAACTCGTTCAAAAAATATCTCCGCCCCAAGCTCGCTCAATGCGGGTTTGGTGAAGTCGTATACTCCCATCGAAACCCCACCAGAAGTTACGACCACATCCGAACGTTCGGCGGCCACGCCTATCTGCTGTTTTAGGGAGGCTATGTCATCGCCTGCGAGTGGCATACGTTCCACTATCGATCCGGCGATCGCGGCATACGCGCCGATGGAGTAGTTGTTTGAATCGCGGATTTGGTCGGTAGAGGGTTTTTGGTCGACGCTTACCAGCTCGTTACCCGTGGCCAGCACAGCCACCCGGGGTTCCCGGCCAACGCTCACCTGAGCGTAACCAAACGACGCCAGCACTGCCATCTTAGCCGCAGTCAGTTTTTCACCAGCGCGCAAGACCGTCTCACCAACCCTGATCTCACTTGCGCGGCGTACAATTGATTTTCCTATATCTGCGGCGTGTTTGATTTCAACAACTGTTCCTTGATCAAATTCGCGAGTTAATTCTACCTGTTGGACGGCATCGGCGCCCTTTGGTACGGGCGCACCGGTCATGATACGAACAGCTTGACCAGCCTGCATCTCGTTGTGCCAGCCCGCACCCGCGACTGACTCGCCGACAATACGCAAACGAACCGGTGCACTCTTCGTGTCATTAGCGAGGACCGCATAACCGTCCATTTGGGCACGATCGAAGGGCGGAAGGTCTGAATCAGCAATAACATCCTCGGCAAGGAATCGACCCAATGCACCTTCAAGCTCCACGCGTATGGGAGGAAGAGGTTTCGTATGTTCCCTAACAATCTGAATCGCTTTCTCTACTGTGATCATAGAATGATTTGTCTGCAACGATCTCAAAATTGAAGCGCCCATACTCTAGGGGAGAAAGGTCTACAATAAGCCTTTCGGCTTGAGTATACTGCCCAGCAGTCAGAGCTTGCGGGACCGGGTACCTTCTGAATTCGGAGCGAGCATGATCCTGCTTAAAAACAGCATTTCACTATTCCTTGTTGTCGCGACACTTGCTCTTCTTGTCCCATCCTCGCACGGGCAAGGCAACACGCGCCGCGCATTCTATAACAAACCGGCGGAATTGAAATTGGAACGCTTCGCTAGAAGGAGTTTCGGCAAATACCTGAGAGAACAAGCAAGTGACTATTACCGACGACGGCCGTTCGACCAACTGGTTCCGGAAAGCTTCTATCCAATCGGTTGGTCCAGAGATGGAAAGTTCGCCTACTACCTCGAGCCAGTGGATGAAGCTTGTGGTTGCTACTTCGCAAATCTATTTATTCTTGATCTAAAAACCGACAGTGTCTTATGGTCCTTTGACTACGACAGCGAGGCCATCGAAGAGGCGAGGCAGCAAGGGAAGCCCTATTCTTTCGACACTCTTTGGAAAGCCAATCGGCAACTCTTTACCGACAAACTGAAAGAATATGAAATCGAACCCCAGCTACGGTTCACTCTTTTGTCTTTCCCTGTCCAGCACAAAGGTCAGACAATTCGAGCCAACCTCAGGACTTTTGAAAAGCCGGGGATTACTGAAGAGGAAAGCTGGTATGGTTCGATCGGAAACACAACCCTGGAACTTCACTCAAATCGTCGCGGCAAGAAGACAATATTAAATGACTCTCACCCGGAAGTTCGGCCACTTAGCGTTGGGCTCTTGGGATATCTGAAGAGTCCCTTCGAGCCACGAGTGGCAATCGTGCTCATGAATATCATCCGAGGCTGGGAAGGACCGCCCCACACCGGGGACGTTCAGATCGTGGGCGCCAGTTTGCAGGATGGATTTAGAAAACATTAAAGCAAGCCGCTGGCACCTAAATATAAAAGATAGCTACCTTCATTCTCCTAATAAGACTATAGAAGGATTTGGTTTTAAAGTGAGGCGATGATGCTCAGCGTGAGGCGATCATAAAAATATCTCTGGGTAGACTTCCGTCAATAACTCGTTTCTTTTACTTACAGTGAAGTACTGGCCCACCTATTGGCAACTCTACCTTAACTTTTTAGCGGTCACTCTTTGCCCTTCCTGATTGATAATTAACTTTGTTACCCGTCCGATTCCATCTCGAACAAAGACAAACTGAGCGGTGAATCCTTTGATGAAAAACTCAATTTCTGATTCTGGCAATAACTCCATCTTCGGCTGGCCGGTTGATTGACTCATCAACTTCTCGCCTTCCTTTGTAATATCAAGGACGACATTGGGAGCAATCTCATACTGACCGACATAAGCATCATAGATTTTAGAATCGACATTGATTGGTATGCGTTCCGTCGGGACTCGGCTGTAATGCCGGGCAACAACCTGCCAACGCCCTGCGCGTTTTATGAAGGTGTCAGTAAATCGCGATTGAAAATTAAGACCGACTTGAACTTTGGAAACAATACGCCCTGTGACAATAGCCGCGTTTCCATAGACTCGCACTTGCATATCTTGGTTCGTGAGCGATGCATTCACGGAAGCAGGTGGGGCTTGAACAAGCGTTCGTTCTTCGGCTTTCGTAGCAAATTTGCCGCTTTCATCGGTTCTGGTGAAATCATCCGCAACAATTCGGTCGAATGTCTGCTTGTCACCGCGCAGATAAGAATTAAGCCACTCATCCTCGAGCCGTTTTAATTTTTGCTCGGCATCACTTTGGGCGAAGCTTATGTTTTCCATTCGACCAAGCGTGAAGGAAAACACTGCAAATATGATTACGCCTATAAAAACCAATCGCATAATTTAGCTGCTCCCTTGACAGCGCAGAACGGTGCACTTGGTGACTTGTTTTGCTAATGCTCGCGCACAATAGGTTGCGCTACGGCAGTCCAACGCGCCGCATCAAATCCTGAAAGCGCGGCTCGGATCGTAGATTATTCCATTTGGGATCGACTTTTAAGAAAATCAATCGCACATCATGCTCCTGAAACCCGCGCTCCAGCCAGGCAAGCGCCTTCTCGCGGTCACCAAGACCGTTAAAAGCATTTGCGATGCTGTAACCAGGAACGTAGCGCTGATTCGAGAGGCGTACTAAGTCCTCAACTACGGCTCGTGCTTCTGCTGTTTTGCCCTCTTTTGCGAGGGCATAAGCCAGCAATGACTTGGCGTACGTGATCGGCGAAACGTCAATTGCCTTTTGCGCTTCAGCGGCGGCTTCAGGAAACATTTTTTTCTCAATGTATCCTACTGCCAAAAAGTTGCGTGCCAGGTAGTAATTGGGATCCAGCTCCAGAGTTTTCTGCAACCTGTCAATGCCTGCATCGACTTGACCTGCAAAAACCAAAAACTGCCCTTCGAGCGCATTGATTCTCAAATTGAGGGGTTCGAGCTCTCTGGCGCGTTTTGCTTCCGCAAGAGACTCGGCGTGCCGTCCGGTATTCGAAAGTAGATTGGCGTAATATGAATGAGCGTCCGCGTTGTTCTCATCGAGTTCCAAAGCGCGCTTGAATTGGCTCTCTGCTGCACTCCAATCCCAGTCGTACCAGAAATGTACCCAACCGAGGACGGCATGGCCGTCGGCAAGTGTGTCGTCAAGCTCGATGGCTTTTAGCGCCGCCGCCTTTGCCTTCGGCAGACCTTCAGTTGGCCGAATTTCAAGGGAGGGTGACCGATATGCGTCTGCGAGTCCGACGTACGCCATTGCGTATGACGGGTCAATTTCTATTGCCTTTTGAAAATATGAAATGCCAGTTAATTGCTCCGATGTAGCGCCTTTTAAGAGGTAATACCGTCCTTTGAGATAGAGTTGAAATGCTTCCGGATTGGCGGGGTAACGCTTCGTTAATCTCCGTTCGTCGGCTCCTGACAAACGCGCCTGCAATTTACGAGAGACCTCGCGCGCGATCTCGGTTTGCAAAGACACGAGGTCTGCCAATTTTCGATTGTACTGCTCACCCCAAACTTGATTCCCGTTACGTCCGTCAACAAGAGATAAGTACAACGTCAAATCATCTCCGCGTTGCACGACACGCCCGCTCAAAATCGCCTGGACTGACAAATCGGCAGCCAGCTTTTGCGGATCGACGTCCGTCCCTTTGTAGTGGAATACTGAGCTGCGAGCTTTGACCGAAAGGTTGGGAAGCTGCGAAAGACTGTTGATAAGCGAGTCGGTCATTCCGTCGGACAAATATTCAAGTTCACTATTGCCGCTGGCATTGACGAAGGGAAGCACCGCGATCGAGCCAATCGCTTCGTTACGTGAGTAAGTGAAGAACCAATAGCCTCCAGCGACAGAGACCATTAGTAGCACTGCGACGACAGCGATCGGGGCATTCCTTTTGAAAAGAAGACCGGCAAAACCATGTTCCGGAATGGTCGGACGTGTGGCTGATTCCGACGTCGTTCCGGCGGACGGCCTTTGACTTGTAGCTGCTGCACCCGCCGCCGTCGGCTGGATAGAGCGGTCAAGTTTTCTCTCGAAATCCAACTCCTGCTTAAGAGTCTTCAAATCGATCAGCATGTCTTTGATTGTCTGGTAGCGCTCGTCTCGATTCTTGCGTAGCGCTTTCGAGACGATTCGTACAAGTTCGACAGGGACGTCGGATGAGTAGCGAGCCAGTGGTTGTGGCTCTCTCTCGTTGAGAAGCGAAGCCATCATCTCCCGAGATGTCGATCCTTCAAATGGGAGGCGTCCAGCCACCAGCTCGTACACCACGACACCCAGGCTGAAAGTATCGGTGCGCGCGTCTAGTGCGGATCCGCTCGCCTGCTCTGGCGACATATACATAGCCGTGCCCATTGCAGTGCCCGGGTCTGTCTTAAAGCTGGTCGGTGCCTCGGTGTC
>DASSCG010000071.1:0-13835 GCA_035697925.1 Pyrinomonadaceae bacterium | reverse complement strand
AAAAAGAAGTTGATATCCGACCTGGTTCATAAGGTTCTCAGGGACCGGAATCGTGAATCCGAACCGAGTTGATAACGCCTTGTAATGATCCTCGACTCCTTTTAGGCCACCTGCCACGGCGCCTGTGTCCGGATCGCGGGGCATCTGCCACCCGTCGTAGACCTTCCGCATAGCAAAGTAGTGACTGCGCAGAACCACCGATCCGTGATCTTCGTCGGCCATCTCCTGTGCTTCCCAGACAAACCCTTTC
Organism: Pyrinomonadaceae bacterium; assembly: GCA_035697925.1. Classification (GTDB taxonomy): domain Bacteria; phylum Acidobacteriota; class Blastocatellia; order Pyrinomonadales; family Pyrinomonadaceae; genus PSRF01. The sequence goes on along the minus strand of DASSCG010000071.1, from coordinate 13,585 downwards.
GCCTGGTTCTTCGCGAGCACCTGTTTGAACTGGTGAAAAGCATCCTCAATTGGTCCCGGTTCGCGACCTAGAGAAAAGTACAACGTACGATCGAACTCCTTTCGCGCTTTGAAAAAATCTTCTGCGCGCTTAACGGTTACTTGATTGTCCCATTGCAGCGCCGGGCTAACCGCAATGTATGAGTTGAACAACTCGGGCCGCGTCAACATTGCGTGGACCGCGAACAAACCGCCGAGCGAATGCCCGGCAAGTATCCGGTACGGGTGCACTCGATAGCGTTTTTCAATATCGGGGATCAATTCGGTCTCAATAAACTTTAGAAATTTATCAGCGCCTCCACTAGTCGGAAATTGCACGCCAGCTGCGGCAGCCGTCGTGACGTGAGTGGGACTAAGATCTCGGGTACGATCCGTGTTAGTAATTCCCACCACAATCACCTCAGACATCCGGCCATTACGCGATAGAAACTCGATCGTCGAGCCGGTGTGACCAATGTGTGAGTCACCATCGGTCATATAGAGCACTGGATACCGTTGGTTATTTGTTTCGTACCCGGTCGGGGTTCGAACGAGGATCGTCCTCTCCTCACCAAGTACATCGGATTTCAACTTCAGTGTGGTTACGCCAGGAATCGCCGGGCGCTGTGCGAAGACCGTTGTCGCGGAGAGCATTAACAACCCGAACAGGCTGGCCAGAGCAAGGAATTTGGCGAGCGGCGTTCGTTTTGGGTGAGAGTGAAGTCGAGACTTGTCGGACTGCGGGAGAACAAATGCTGAGTGAATTGTCATCGTCCTGGCTCCTAAAGGGTTGAAGGGTTGGATTTAGCTGCTCAGTGCCTATATTACAAGCCATGATCGTTGCGATAAACTTTGTGACTAAATGGCCCGGGTCTGTGATGAGTTGGCCTTTAATAAAAACGATTTAAAGCAAGAAATCCGGGGGGTCAGGCGCTCAGTTTGTAGGCATCCGTAAGCCATGCAATTAGTTCGCTGTCAATGTCGGCCGGTGACGTTAGTTTGACTTCATGATGAAAGCGATGCGCTGAAACCTGTTCGGACTTAGTAATGCGAGAGCTTGAGAGCGCGTGGTCGCCTTTGATGGTTAAGTTGATAGCGGCCTTCCTGGTTGCCACGCCGGCAAAAGCTGTGCGATTGACGAGGTGAATCGAAGTTTTCTTCGGGTCTTCAGACACAGTTCCACATTGCCCGACTTTGCGCAACAAACGCTCGTAGATTTCTCGAACGACTTTGTCTTTGTTCTCAAAGTGACTCTTGACGCTAAATTCGCCATTGGGTTTCTTCATTAAACCTCCTTTTCGCACTCAAGTTATAGTGAGGCTGCGCGCGATAAACGCTTAATCAGGTATCAAAGATTGGACGAGTGCCTCTGTCTTGTTCTCAGCGAAGTGACTCCATATAAAGTCACGTTAATGAGGGTCTCAAGCCTATCTGGGATCAAGTAGATTCGTGGTCCGCTCGGTGATGCTACTGGGTACTTCACGATGCGATCCGTTGGAACTTAACGGAACATGCGTGCTTTTACCGCCGATTTCCGCAGGGTCGGGCCGGATCAAAAGTCCGGCGATGATATGCCCCACACCGGAAAGTATGGGCATCAGACCTACCAGCCAGAGGACGCGAACCACAGGCTCCAGCTCAAAAGGAATCTGTGCAATGACCTCAGGTGGGAGCTTCAAAATGAGTGCAGCCGAGAAGTAGTAAAGGAAAATCATCAGCCCGATTCCGCTGAAGAAGGAAATCGTGCCTTTAACTACATGTTTTTCCCGGCGTTCAGCGGCGGTCTTCTTTTCTCTAATAAACGGCCATGAAGGCTTGCGATGTTTGATTTTTTCCGGAGTGCTGATTATCTCCTGGTTCATGCGATCCAACGCACGAGAGACTTCTTCCGTTACCTGCTCGACTTTCAGGTTCTTGATCATCTCTTTCAGCTTGGGCACTGGACCACGATCGCTACGTGCAATCGCTTCGCTGAGTGCCACTGCTTTGCCGATGACCTTGAGGTTTGCGCCGCAGGCGCGACAAAACTGCAGACCGGCGGAAGATTCGGTGCCACACTGAGGGCAATACATTTTCAGGAATCCTCGATAGGGTTACGAGAACAACGCAGTCGTCGCTGTGATCAACAGGCAACCCTAACTACGAACCGCGAGCCGTTCTTGTTTCAACGAGTGTAAAACGCGGGATCGTCGTGAAGTGGCCCTGCTGAGCCCTATGCTAGGTTCGTCAGACTGTACAGACAGAGTTGAATTGTCAGCCCGGTGACAAGAGTAGCCGGAAAACCTAGAACGGTTTTGACGGTACGAACATACTTCGCTCACCTGCTTTGCTCCGGAGGAGCAGCATGTTTATAGCCCAGGGGGCCGCTAGATAATGGTTCGCTCCGTTAGGAGCGACATGACAAGTGCGCTTGTACATTGCGCTCCTACGGAGCGCCAGTTGTCACGCAGCTAAAAGCTATAAACATGCTGCTCCTACGGAGCAAAGACAAGTAACTCTCTACTCGCGATACGAAGGATCAACCCGGTCCAGTTTTCGCAGTAGCCCGGGCCAGGTAAGGGCGGATCCTTGGCCTACCGTGACCGCGCTCATTTGTGCTGCAATTCCGCTGACAATCTGCTGCGGCACCGACACTAACTCCGCCCCACCCGACTGCGCCAGAATTTGAATTCGGCAAGCGCGCTCGAGAATGTACATGGACAGAAACGCTTCGGCGGCACTCTTGCCTATAGTCAACAGCCCGTGGCTTCTGAGTATTAGATGGTTCTTCGTTCCAAGATCCGCTACCAGCCGAGGTTTCTCTGCATCGTTCAGTGCCAGGCCTTCGTAGTCGTGATAGCCAAGCGACGAAAGCGGAAACAGAGCCTGTTGTGAAATCGGTAGCAGCCCATCCTTCTGAGCTGAAACCGCGATACCGTAATCGGTATGCAGATGCATCACGCAGAGTGCATCTTCGCGGGCAGCATGAACGGCGCTATGAATCGTAAAGCCCGCCGGGTTGATGATGTATGGTGTGTCATTCACGATCCCGCCGTCGAGATCAACTTTCACCAGACTCGATGCTTTAATTTCGTCAAACATCATCCCGTAGGGATTAATTAGAAAATGATGATCGGGTCCAGGAACCCGAGCTGAGATATGTGTAAAGATGAGGTCGTCCCATCCGTAATGAGCTACCAGACGATAGGCGGCAGCCAAATCCACACGAACTTGCCATTCTTGATCAGAGACCTGCTCGCGAACTGATAATGACTCTTTGGCTGTGCTACTCATTTCACCTCCATTTATTCATTTGGTTGGTTTTTCATCGCGCCTCGAATGTTGAGAGCTGCCAGGAAAACCTGCAAAACGATCAGGGCGTACGCCTTATCGTGTAATCCCCAAATTATCCAGAGCACGTTGCTCAACAGAAAAAGCCAAAAACCCCAATTGCGTTTGAACTTTTTTTGGGAAGCTATCAGCCAAGCTGCAACAACGGTAACCGCCATTGCAGGCCATTGAAGCCAATTAATCCAATTCATTCAATGTACCTGTGGATCAATCAATGCTTTCAGTATTTGACCGCTTGCGACCGCAGCGAGCGCAGCATTAGCGTTTTCGATATTGTAGCGAGTCAGTTCCATTTGGGCCCAGGGTATCGCACGTTTTGGATCCGAAATGATCTGAACCCCTCTATAAAAGTGAGAATAATCCGAACCCCAACAACCACGTACATCGAGGTGCTTTTTGTTGAGATCCAAATGTGGATTAAAAGCAGCTTCGGGTGAGACTGCGCCATGATCCGTGTACTGCCCGACTATGACTACTCTACCGGCATCCCTTGTAAAGCGCATTGCCTGAACCACGGCTATTGGTGCTCCCGTTGCTTCGATGGTGACGTCAGCTCCTCGGCCACTTGTTTGTTTGCGAACCCAGTCCAGTCTTTCCGATTCATTGTGAGTTTCAATGTTAAGTACGCCAGTTGCTCCGGCTTCGACAGCAGCTTTTAAACGGTGGTCCGGCGCGCCAATGCACAGCACACGGAGTGCGCCGCCTATTAGAGCGAGGATGACGGCACTCAACCCGACGGGACCAGAACCGAGGATGAGAACTGTGTCACCAATCTTTACTTCGGCGCGTTCGACGGCGTGCAGTGCAGTGGGCAATGCACAGCCACCAGCCATAAAAGTTTCCGGCTCAGCATCAACTCGAATGCAATGGGTTCCGGGTTTTATGTAGATTTGCTCGGCCCATCCACCGCAGAGTCCATCATCCAGTCCGTAGGTAATTCCGTAAACCTTTCGCTGCGGACATCTGGTGGTCGTCTTCGCTACCAGACAATACCAGCAGGAATTACAGGTTCGATGGACGTCGAGGAAAGTTACGCGGTCGCCCTCGTTAAAGCGTCGCCCCTCGGCATCGCGCAACTCGCCTCTGATCTTGCTTAGCCTTCCGATTGAGACGTGACCCGGCACGAGCGGATAGGGAACTCCCTGCAACTTGCCTTGTTGCAGGTACACGTCAGTGCCGCAGACTTCGGAGAGTTCAACGTCTAGAAGAGCTGAATTGTCTTCGAGCGCAGGCGATGCAACTTCGCGGAGCTCAACAGGGGCGTTTGGACGTGGGATAGTGGCAACGACTGGCATGGGCTCTGTGCGTCTCAGTTAGTTTCGGAAAGATAACGCTCCACAAGCAAAGCTGCAAAGAAGTTCGCGGCAAAACGTTGCTAACGATCGCCTTGCGCAGGAATTGATTTTTTCACATTACTATCGCTTCTTGTCTGGCAACCAAAGCCAATGGTAGTCTGCCGCACAATTTTGAGGGCCAAAAATAATGACATCCATCAAGCTCCTTTTGGTGCTGACGCTATGTGTCTCGTCAGTCTTTGCGCAGGGTGGCGGATCGCTTAAGGCGGGTTCGGGAGCCGCACCACACGTTCCCGAAAAGGGTTCTGCGGAGCGCAAAGCCATACTTGATGCTTTACGTGTCCCGGTTGAGAAGCAACTCAAGCAACCGGTAGTTTTTAAGATCGATCATTTGAAGGTGCAAAACAACTGGGCCTTCCTAACCGGTCGGCCTCAAAATTCGGACGGTAGCGCCATTGACTATACCAACACAGTCTATCAGGAAGCGGTTGACTCAGGTGCCTTTGACGATGGGATCGTAGCACTGCTGCGGCGAACCGGGGTCAAGTGGACGGTCGTGCAATATGCCATAGGCGCGACGGATGTCCCGTACGAGAATTGGGACAAGAAATACCGTGCACCTAAAGGAATCTTTACCCCGTAGGTGAGTAGCGACGTGTAACGCCCCTGCGATTGTACGGGCTTATAAAAACAGGTATAACTCTGAGCACCGAATTCCACCGCAGGAGATAATAAACTTTGCCGCAGAGCCGACATAGAAAGTCGAGTAAGGCGAAAAAACGACCGAAGGGTTTGTACCCTACCTCCAATCCGACACCGTCGGGTAAGCGCAATCAGAACCTCAGGATTGTAGCGATTCTTGTAATCCTTGCGCTCGCTGGCTCGGCGGTAGCCTATTTGGTTATGAACCGTGGTGCGTCGACCGGTGCAGAGGTTTCCACGCCCTCCGGATTGAAATACGTCGACATAGTCGAAGGCACAGGAGCGACGCCAGAAAAAGGACAGACCGTCAGTGTCCATTACACCGGCACGCTCGAAAACGGAACGAAGTTCGACAGTTCCTTTGATCGTGGCCAGCCTTACGAATTCCGCCTCGGTACTGGTGCCGTCATTAAAGGATGGGATGAAGGTCTCGCCACCATGAAGGTCGGGGGCAAACGTAAACTCATCGTTCCTCCATCGCTTGGTTACGGTCAGAGAGGTTTTCCGCCAAACATTCCGCCAAATGCAATCCTGCTCTTTGACGTCGAGCTCGTGGGTATACGCTAAGTGGCACAGACTTAAGTCTGTGTGTCCCCGATTACGAGTGCGTGCTTCTGTGAGCACTACCAGCCACCTCTGCTGGCATATCAGGGCCGAGACCAATTGGGGGTCAAATCGTTTCCCGACAGAAATCTGTAAGAATCGCAGTCTCGACGATCGCACACGATTGAATTCTGCTTTAACCTTTTCGATCCTTTCAGGGTCGGGACCGAGACCTTCGCTTTTCCGGGGGCGTTGCCCCCGGCTACTAACTGCGTCCCTTTCAGGGACAAGGCGAATCCCGTCAGCGTTCTTGCAATCGCGTCGATGAACATACTTCGAGTCGAAATCGTATTGGGACGCGGAGGGATTTAGCATGAACTTGATTGGCACTCTGGCAGTTGCGATGGGAGCGGGCTGGGTTTCTGGGATCAATTTGTACGCTGCGGTAGCCACACTCGGGTTGCTCGGGCGGTTCGCAAATTTGCGCTTGCCGGGCGAGCTCGATGTTCTAACTAGCTGGTGGATTATCGGAATCGCTACCGTTCTCTATCTAGTTGAGTTTTTCGCCGACAAGATTCCTTACGTGGACAGCACCTGGGATGCGATACACACTTTCATCAGGATACCGGCCGGCGCAGTTCTTGCGGCCACAGCCTTCGGCGATTTCGATCGCAGCGTTCAGGTTGTGGCCCTGCTGCTTGGCGGTGGACTCGCATTGAGTGCTCACGGAACAAAAGCGACCGCGCGCGCGGCGATCAATCTTAGTCCAGAGCCGGTATCAAACATTGTCGTCAGCCTCACAGAAGATGTCGTTGCCTTTGGCACTATTCTCCTATCGGTATTCTTGCCGGTAGTCACGATCATATTCCTCGTAGCTTTTCTGGCGATGTCCATTTACATCGCTCCGCGCATGATCAGGGTAATGAAGGGTGCAATCTCGCGAGTGCGAAGCGTTTTTGGATACAGCTAGAGACCGCGGAAAAATTTTACCTAACAGGAACGCCGAATGATTGGAATAATTCTCCTACTAGTTGTCTCATTTGGTTCAGTATCGACCAATCCACAAAACTCGAACTCGAATACCTCGTCGAGGACTGAGGTCATAAGCGAACGCGCCCGTACTCAACTCCTGGGTAGACATAAATTTCAACTTCATTGGATCAGCTGGAACCGCTGGAAGGACTTTGCTGATCTAACGGTGGTGGAGCGCCAGGGGAAATTGTTGATTAAAGGTCGACAACAGAAAGACGGGGACTACCTCGAGATCGACGGTTTCGCTTCTCAGATAGAAGAAAAGCAGTTCACTTTCGAGGGAACAATCATTACCAGAGTCAGCCACAAGAATAATGGAAACCCTTGCCGCCGTGACGGTACGATGACTTTTAAGATAACCGGAAAGCGCCGCTACTGGCGGCTTCAGGAGATGCAGAGTCCTTGCGACGAGACGACTGACTACGTTGATATCTTTCTGCGGTAAGTTACGCTCCTAAGAGACGTACTCTTTGGATGTGGCGACTTGGCGCCGCTTTGGTCGAGAGCATTTTAACAGTCGGACTGCGACAGGTCGCAGCACTCCAAAATGTCAGATCAATCGGTCCCCTTCAACCGACACCGAATCATCCCGGTAGTGAGAACCTCGACTCTGGCGATTATGTTGAGCGGCTTGCGCAACAAGTAAAGCAACTTCGACCGCATTTCTCAAACCAATCAATCCATCCGCCAGCTTTGTCGTCCGGTAAAACGTTTCGATCTCGTTCCAGAGGTGGCGAAGCTCTCGAATTGCTCGCGACAAACGCTCGGCATTGCGAACCAGTCCGACGTAATGCCACATGATGTTTTGGATTGTCTGCATGTCACCCTGGATTAAGGCGGGGTCAGGCTCCGCGAATAAACCGCTTTCATCCCACGGTGGTATATCGGCGAAGCCGGCTCTTTCTGTTTGAGGATTCTCGTTTAAGGATTCCTCGACGTGCCTTGCTGCTCGATTTCCCCACACAAGTCCTTCGAGCAGCGACGTTGACGCCAGACGATTTGCGCCATGCACTCCCGTGCAACTGATTTCTCCCACTGCATAAAGTCCATCGATACTAGACCGCCCCCACTCGTCTACCAGAACACCTCCACAGAAGTAGTGTGCTGCCGGGACAACCGGTATGGATTCCTGGGTGATGTCTATGCCGGCCTTTAAACACTGAGCGTAGATATTTGGGAAACGAGCCCGAATAGCGTTTGCTGACATTCGGGAAGCGATGTCGAGCAACACATAAGAGTAATCGTGCGTCTCCATTTCGTGATGGATTGCTCGTGCTACTACATCGCGTGGCGCCAGGTCCTTCCACTCGGGCGAGTATTCAGCCATAAAGGGACGTCCATCAGGAGTCATCAAAACACCCCCTTCGCCTCTTACAGCTTCACTAATCAACAACCCTTCAGCGCCAGGAGCGGCTAAAGCGGTCGGGTGAAACTGAACATATTCCGCGTTCGCGATCCTCGCGCCCGCACGGTGGGCCATTGCTAATCCATCCCCCCGTGCACCCGGTGGGTTGGTCGTATTTCGGTAGATGCGACCCAAACCCCCGGTCGCCAGTACGGTGGCAGTCGCTAGGTAGCGATGGACTGTGTGCTCCTCGCGATTGAACATGTAAGCGCCATGACAAGAGATAGGGCGATAGTTATCGAGCGGATCGCGAGAGTGATGAGGGAAGGTTATCAAGTCTACGGCGGTGACATTCGATTCGATTTTGATATTGGGGCAGCTACGGAGCGCGTCGATTAAACCGCTCATGATTGCTGCCCCAGTGCCATCGCCTACATGCAGAATGCGTCGGCGGGAATGCGCAGCTTCATTACCCCAAAGCGGCTCTCCATTCGAATCGCTGTCGAACCGAACTCCCGCCGATTGTTCCAGTACCTGATGAAGAAGCGGCGGTCCCTCCTCAGCGAGTATCCTTGCGGCGCGAGGTGAGCTAACTCCGGCGCCGGCAGCCAGGATGTCCTTCAAGAGTAATTCAGAGGTGTCATCGACACCCCGACCAATAATTCCACCCTGAGCGTATTGAGTGTTGGACTCGTGAGGATCAGGTGCACGAGTGAGGACGGTTATCTGGCGCCGGGGATTGCGCGCTAATTGTAATGCTGCGGTTGCCCCGGCAATGCCGCAACCTATGATCAGGACTTCAGTTTCTGCCAAGCGATTCTACCTAAGGGGACTCGTCAAAATGAGACTGGGCGTAACAAGCTAAGGCTTGAACTCTGAATACCGGCACATACCGATTGGTTCGCTTACCCGATAGCGATCATTCTCTCAACCGCGCGAGCAGCTCGAACGCGGATGTCCTCCGGAATCTCAATGACGAACTGAAGTTTTTCGAGTGACTCAAGCGTATCTTCCAAAGTGATTTGGTTCATGTGTGGACATCTTATGCTGCATAAGCGGAGCATTTCTTTATCAGGGTTCGCGGCCGCGACGTTCTCGCCCATCGAACACTCCGTCAGCAACAAATAACGAGGCGCCTTGGTTTGTTCGACATAGCGGATCATCGCGTTCGTGCTGCCTGAATAATCAGAAGCGGCTACCACTTCCGGGCTGCACTCGGGGTGTGCCAGGATCACAACATCTGGAAATTGTTTTCTGACATTGGCAATGTCTTCGACCGTAAATTTATCGTGTACTTCACAACGCCCCGGCCATCCGATCATTTGATAGTCGAGTTCTCCCTCAACAGTTCTGCGTGGGTCAGTGGTCGGAAAGATGATATGACGGCCGGTTTCACGTGCTACGTTCTTGGCCAGGTACTCGTCAGGCAGGAAAATCACTGTGTCGGAATTTAGCGACTCGACCACCGCCACAGCATTCGAAGAGGTGCAGCAAATATCTGATTCAGCTTTCACGTCGGCGTACGTGTTTACGTAAGTCACTACCGGGACCCCGGGAAACCGGCGTCTCAGCTCTCGAACATCTTCGCCGGTAATACTAGCAGCCAGCGAGCAACCCGCCTTTTCAGAAGGAATCAGAACTGTCTTCGAAGGATTAAGTAGCTTTGCCGTTTCGGCCATGAACTTAACGCCACAGAAGACAATGATGTCCTTATCCGTCTGAGCTGCGCGGCGGGCCAAATCAAGGGAATCTCCGACGAAGTCTGGGATCGAATAAAACAGCGCGGGCTCCATGTAGTTATGGCCGAGGATTACGGCATTCTTTTCCGCCTTCACCTGATTGATCTTCGCCGCGATGTCCGCCTTCATCCTGAGCTCGAAGTCAGGCACAACGTCCGACAGCATCGTCTTTAGCTGCTCGTAAATTTGTTGCGGAGAAGTTTCTTTACCTAGGGTTGCTATCATAGTTAGTTGCCTGTCCAGTTTAAGCTCACATCAAACACTTTGGCGGAATGTGTTAGAGCACCTACCGAGATGAAGTCTACTCCGGTTTCAGCAATCTTACGGACGTTGTCGAGTGAAACATTTCCGGAAGCTTCCAATCGCGCACGACCGCCGTTTAGATCAACCGCTTCTCTCATGACATCCGGCGTCATGTTATCGAGCAGGATACGATCAACCTTCAAATCCAGAGCTTCTTTTACATGTTCAAGGGTGCGGGCCTCAACTTCTATTTCCAGATTCGTCCCCGCCGCGCGCACACGTTCCACGGCTGCAGTAATAGATCCCGCAAAGTCGATATGATTGTCCTTGATTAGAACCATATCAAACAAGCCGATGCGATGGTTTTCACCACCTCCAAGTCGCACCGCAAGTTTATCGATGAGTCTAAGTCCAGGTGCGGTTTTCCTCGTATCAAGAATTTTTGCCGAAGTGCCCGCAACCGCGTCGACAAATTGGCGAGTAAGCGTCGCAATCCCTGACATGCGTCCAAGAAAATTGAGCGCCGTGCGCTCGCCTGTCAGCAAGGCCCGAGCGGAGCCTGAAACACTTGCCAAAGTCGTCCCGCTGGTAACCTGCGCCCCATCCCTGCTACTGGCTGAGAAATTGATCCCTGCATCGAGCAGCACAAACACCGCTCTGGCAAGCTCCAGCCCAGCAACGACGCCCGTGTTCTTTGCCAAGATCTCACCTCGCAGAACCGCATCGGAGGACACAATACTAATGGTAGTAACGTCACCCGCTCCAATATCTTCGGCCAGGGCCCGTTTTAGACAGTCGACAATCTCTGGCGGCAGCGCCGCAGTCAAGGTGGATTCTGGTTTCATTAGAATGTGTTCTTAGTGTATGCGCACTGAGGGCTGACGCAAAGTGGCTGGGCCCGCTCCGACTTGTCCAGACACCACAATTTGATTAGTTGCGCGCCTCGGCGTTACTCTGCTGTTCCAATCCTGGAAAGTTCAACCGTTAGGAGAAACGATGATGGGTGCCAACACCTTGAGCATTACCGACAATCGCACTGGGAAGCAGTATGAGCTGCCAATCAACGACGGAACTATTAAGGCGATGGATCTTCGCCAGATCAAAGCCGCACCCGAAGACTTTGGTTTAATGACCTATGACCCAGCGTTTATGAACACAGCCTCCTGCAAGAGTCGTATTACATTCATCGACGGTGATGAGGGCATTTTGGAGTATCGCGGTTATCCCATCGACCAACTTGCCGAAAAGAGCTCCTACCTCGAAGTCGCCTACTTATTGTTGAATGGCGAATTGCCCACTGAGACGCAATTAAACGACTGGAAGCGCAATATCACCTATCACACTTTCATTAATGAAAACATCAAGAAGGTGATGGACGGCTTTCATTACAACGCTCACCCAATGGGCATGTTTGAGGCTACCCTGGGTGCTCTTTCAACGTTCTACCCGGATGCCAAAGACATCTTCAATAAAGAGGGTCGTTGTAAACAGATCTATCGGCTGATCGCCAAGGTTCCCACTATCGCGGCTTTCGCGTTCCGTCACCGCATCGGCATGCAGTACGCGTATCCTGATAACGATTTGAGCTATGAAGGTAACTTCCTGAACATGATGTTCAAGACCACGGAGCTTAAATATCAACCAAATCCGGTTTTGGAACGCGCGCTAAGCGTGCTGTTTATTCTTCACGCTGACCATGAACAGAACTGCAGCACCAACGCCATGCGCAGCATAGGCAGTGCTCACACTGATCCTTTCTCGGCATTGGGTGGCGCGGCTGCTGCGCTCTATGGACCACTACATGGTGGTGCTAATGAGATGGTGCTGAGGATGTTGAAAGAGATTGGGTCGCTGGACAAGGTACCTGAATATGTAAAACGCGTGAAGGCAGGCGAATTTCGTTTAATGGGGTTTGGACATCGCGTCTACAAGAACTACGATCCGCGCGCGAGGATCATTAAACAAGTGGCGTACGAAGTTTTCGAGGTGACCGGCAAAGATCCGCTCCTGGATATTGCATTGGAACTCGAACGAATTGCCTTGGAAGATGAATACTTCGTGAAACGCAAACTGTATCCCAACGTGGATTTCTATTCTGGGATTATCTACCAGGCAATGCGTTTCCCACTCGACATGTTTCCCGTTCTCTTTGCGATACCGCGGACATCTGGATGGCTGGCTCAGTGGGTAGAATTGCTTGAGGATGAGGATCAGAAAATCGCACGCCCGCGACAGATTTACCTGGGAGAGAGGAACCGGGACTATGTCCCGATGGAGCAGCGCCAGTCCGCTGAATCAGTTGCAGCTGGGTCGTAAGTTCTATTGAGTGCGCCGGCAGAGCGCAGCGGCGCTTTGGATTCGATCTGGACAAATCGAAGGCGGTGTCGCGCTACACTTGCCACCGCACTCCAAATTATTCCAACATCTTCGCCGCAATTTCTTTCAAGAGCTTTGCACAAACCACCGCGGTGATTTGTGCCGGATCCATGCGAGGGTTGAATTCAACGATGTCCGCACCAACAACTTTCGCTCGCAATCGTTGAATGACCCCAATCGCTTGTCTGGTTGAAAGTCCGCCGGGCTCGCGGTGCGAAACGCCTGGTGCAAAAGCCGGATCGAGCGCATCCAAGTCGAAGGAAATGTAGACAGGCGAGTCGAAGTCAAGCGTTAGATCATCTCGCCAGTTCCTCATCTCCACAAATTCCACGCCGAACCTTTCAGCCTGCTCTCTTTGATGTTCGTTGACGGTCCGGATGCCAACTTGCACGAGCCGCTTCGCCAAACCTTCTTCCATGATTCTGGCAAATGGGCTGGCGTGTGAGTGACGGTTTCCCAAAAATTCGTCATACAAATCGGGATGAGCATCGAAGTGCAAGATATTCAACCCCGGGTGCTGCTTGCTGACCGCCCGAATGATGGGATAGGTGATGGAATGGTCTCCACCTAAACAGATCGGGAATAGGTTGTCGTTCAAGAGAGTACGAACCGAATCCTCAATTAGAGAAAACGTTTCTGTGCCCGGCACTGGTCCGACATCGCCGGCATCGAAGAAGGTGCCTTCCAAACCTAGGTTCACACCCGACTCGCTCCAAAGATTGGAGGCTTCGGAGCGGAAGGCTGCGCGAATCTGCGGCGGAGCATCAGCTGGTCCTTTCATGAAAGACGAGTTCTCGTCGTAGCGAAAACCAATCAGGGCAAGTTTGGAAGGCCGATTTGAGGTATTCATCCTGGTTCGCTTAATCGCCGTTGTTTAAGGTGTGGTAATCATTTGGTGTGGCACGAGTGCAAGTTCAATGCGTCAATGCAATCCATGCCAAGCTTGAAAGCTGTTATGCAGAT
>DASSCG010000070.1:0-8396 GCA_035697925.1 Pyrinomonadaceae bacterium | reverse complement strand
CTCCTGCAGCGGTTATCCCTGGCCATAGGAATTCAAAGCTGGTTATGGTGGCTGAAGCGGTACATCGCGCCAGCGGATTTGACCCTCCGATCACCCCCACGGGCTCCAATAATGCCAGCCCGGCCTTGCTTCAAGGCATTTCGGCAATTTCCACCGGAGCCGGCCCCTGCAGTGATGCACACGCTCTAACCGAGAGCTGTGAAATCGAACCGCTCTACAAAGGAATTAAAAAGATTTTGTTGCTAGAGCTGGCGCTGACGGAACTTTAGAAGCCGTGCAGCCAAGTTCCACTTCCAGGTTGAATCCGCCAATGAGAAATGATCAATGACAAATGGAAAATGATAAATGCTCCGACCTCACTCCGTAACCTTCAGAATTCAATTCAATCGACTACAGGCCCGGGTATTTTCCCAGGAAGATCAAAAGAAATCCCAATGTATCGTTAACGCCGTGCACGATAATTGGCAGCCACAAATTTCTTCCGGTGGCTAGATATAGTCCACCCAGTAATAACCCGGTTAGAGTTATAGCGATCATCCCCGAAGCACCCTGATACAGATGAACAATCCCAAACAGAGCACTGACCAATGTCACGCTTATCGCCCAACCCCTGGGACTGGATCCAACCAGGTCGGCAATGCGATTCATGAGGTAACCGCGAAAAGCGAGTTCTTCTCCGAACGCCGCGAGCGTCCACGAAATTACGATCGAGATAAAAAGAAAAAACTTGTTGCCAATTAGAGGGGCGAATTGGCTCACATCCGGAAGGTTGCCAGTTAAACGAGCTATCAACGGTTCAACCACATAGAGACTAAGATATTGGTAAGCAATACCTATAGCTACTCCCATAACCAGAGTCCATGGCCAGCTCGCAGGACGCCTCAGCCCGAGGTCTCGCCATCCTATTCCCCGCAGCCACAACATCAGCCAACCAAAAAGCAGGAGGAATGGAGTGGAACTGAAAGGGATTATTCCAACCAGGCCGCCAACTGGAATTAGTAATGCCAGAAAGATTTCAATAACAGCCAGAAGACGACTGCCAAGGAAGAACCTGCTTGTTCTCGAGCGGAAATCGCGTAGGGACATTTCTTGTTGGGAATGAAAGTGTGCTAGTCAAATGGAATCAAAATCATTTTCCATTTGTCATTTCTCATTTGGTCATTGGAAAGTTGGTTGAAAGCTTTTCACGATTGAGGGTTCACGATCTGATACCATCACTGCGCTTTAACGATCCAATTCTGCGGATCGACAACAACGGCCTTTCCTGCTTCCAACGGAATAGTGACCTTTCCACCTGGCATCTCATGACGCCGGATTAAGTCACCAACCTTCACCTCAACTGGCATTGGAAATGGCAACTCTTCCGGCGTCTCCCAACGCAGTTCCAGTTGATCGCCTTTTCTTTCATTGACCAAACGAGGGAGCTTTGGCTGCCGCAAGTAAACTTCAAAAAACCAATCCAGCTTAGTCCCGGATGCAGCTTCGGCAATGCGTCGAAAATCATCTGTGGTCGCAAACCGCACCTGATGTCCATTGGTAACTTTCTCGCTGGAAGGATCTGGATAAGTCATGCGTCTAAGAGCGGCGAAGAACGGCTTGTCACCGATCAAATAACGCAGGGTATGAAGTATTACTGCACCTTTGCCATAAATGTCGCCGTCACTGCGCACGTAGTCTGGGCCGGCCATGTACATTTGCGTTGCCGTGCGCGACTCTCGCGGCGCCACCGGCTGCATGTTGCGCAAACCCTTCATCCGGTTCGTCATCCCCTTGAAGTAAGCATCCTTCCCCCTCAGTCTTTCGAGATAAAGCGTATCCATAAAACTTTGGAAACCTTCATGGATCCAAAAATCTCGCCAGTCGCTCGCTGTTACGAGGTTGCCCCACCACTCGTGGCCCAACTCATGAAACATCAGCCAGTCGAACCCGTCAGGGTCAAATTTGAAATGGTTTCCGTAAGAGATAATCGTCTGATGTTCCATCCCGAGATAACTCGTGTGGACAATGCCCACCTTTTCACTGCGGAACGGATAAGGTCCCAGGTACTCTTCAAAAAAGCGCAAGTAATCTTTAACCTGCTTTACCAGCGCCGGCCCTTTGTCCGAGTCTTCGGGCAGGACCCAGAACATTACCGGTACGGTTGCTCCAGAAATGCTCGCGTACTTGTCTTCAATCGTTTTATAGGGTGCAACGTTCAGCGTAATGCTGTAGTTGTTAATTGGATTTGAAACCAACCAATTGAACGTTTGCGTTCCGTCTCGATTCTTCACCACGCTTCGCAAGGTCCCGTTAGACGCCACCACGAGAGGTTGAGGTACAGTGAAGTGTAACGAGACCGTCTCAGGCTCGTCAGACGGATGGTCCTTCACCGGAATCCACAAGTCAGCGCCATCACTCTGACAGGCAACACCGATCCACGGCTGACCATTCGCCGTCTTGGACCAAACAAACCCGCCTACCCACGGTGGGCGTGGTGAAACCCGCGGCTTGCCGCCGTAGACTACACGTACACGAACGTTTTCACCTGGCTGTTTGGTGAATGGAAAACCGATCCACAACTTCCCTGTGCGACGTTCAAAATTGAGGGCCTGGGAGCCACCGCCCGGATTTACGAGCGTCACTGAATCAACCGTCAACGGAGGATCAAGATCGAGGACAAACCAGGCGGTGGGATGTACGATCAGCGCTTGGGCCGTCAATACGCCTTTGATCGACTGCTCGGTTGGGTTTATATGCAGATCGAGATCGTAGGATTTGATGTCGTACGCCGCTTGCTCCGGCATCAGCGGGCCCCCTGAGTCAGTCGGCCGCACGCCCAACTCTCTTTGAGATCTAACCGGAAAAGGGCCAACACCAAGCAGCACGACAAAGAGAACTGTGAACCGGTATAGAAATCTAGTCATAAGTGTTTAGCCGCAGTAATCCTTACGGGAGTTTTGGTTGACATTCAAACGATCCACGAAACAACACGAAATCTCACTAACTCATTCGTGTTAATTCGTGTGAATTCGTGGATCGTCCTTTGTAAAACTCAGAAATAAAACTAACGGAAGAACCTTCTCGTCTCAATACACACTCTAGTTGCGTCGACTACCATTGACGAGACACCTGATCATGGGCCGAATCTTTGCCGGTATTCGCCGGAGATGATGAAAGCTTTGACCATCTCTGCGTTGATGAAGTTGCCGTTGAACTGCTCAAGCTTATTCAACCAGAAATTGAAGCCGTCGAAGTTAAGCGTGGGCTCCGGAGGATCGAATGGATTTCTCCGGAGGTAGCCGAAATATTGCATGAGCACGAATGCCTTATTGAACTCCCGCTGTCTCAAAGTTGAGTTCTCTGCGACCCGCCGCAGCACTCGCGCCCGTGCGCCCGTGTCAGCACTGTTAGCCACTTGTCCAAACTCATTAATCGCCAACGTTCGTTCCGCCGCGGATGGCGTAACGCCTGCATTCGCATACATGTCGTCAACGAACTGCGCCGGAGTTTTCGAAATTGGATGGTCTTGAGTAAATCTCAAGCGCAGTACGAACTCAGAGGCGAAGGCCTGCTTGTTATTTTCTAACTGGGTCTCCCAGTTTCCGACTCCTACCACGACCCCCTGTCCTATCTGCTGAGTGTCGGCCAGAAATTCAGCGTACCTGACAGGTACCGGAATTCCGGGCGGGTTGTGAGCGACCTTATAGATTCGGTAGACAAGGTAGCCAGTCTCCTGGAATTCGATGGAAAGGAAGAATGCTGCCGAGACGTTAATTCGCCTAATCTCCACGCACTGGACGTTGCTGCCACAGGAAGTGATCTGATCGGTCCAGAAGGCGAGCCCATTCGCGTCGGGCTCGCGGTTAAGAAAGTCCACGTAATGTTGCCGCACAAAGAAACGTGCATCCGGATTGTCGATAGGGTTCACACCGTTGGCGGTGTCATTGTCGCTGATCGTTACGGTAACCGTCGTGGGTGTACCCAGGGCAACGCCGCTGCCGGAGGGATTACTGAGACTAACGGAAAAAGTCTCGTCGTTCTCGTCGTAGGAATCATCGACAAGGAAAATCGAAATCTGCTTCGAAGTCTCTCCTGGGGCGAAGTTTACAGTTCCGGTCGTGGTCTCATAATCGCAACGCGAAGACGCAACGGTTCCGACAACGTTGCAATTGGTTGAGCCTCCTGTGTCGCTCGTAGCAAACGCGATGGCAGCCATGCCGGTCGTGTTACCAGTGCGGGTAACAGTTATCACAGCACTTTCGCTGCCTTCGCCGGCGGCAACATTCGCAGCGCTGAATTGCACCTGCGACGGCGGCGTCTGAAGAGGTTCCCAGTCGGGAAACCAATCAAGTTCCGAATTATTCGTCAGCCTCGCACGATTGCTGCCATTGGCGTTCATAACAAACAGTTCAACGGTTGTCTCGGCGGTCACACTGCCGGAGGCAAAGACTATGTTTGACCCATCAAACGACCAGGCGGGAAAGCCATCCGTCACCGTATTGTTCGTTAGCCGTGTCCGGGCGCTGCCGTCGACGTTCATTGAAAAGATTTCAATGCCGTTAGGATTTAACGCGTCGCCGCTGGCAAATAAGATCTTTGAGCCGTCAGGAGAATAAGACGGCTGGCCATCCACTATCGAATTGTTCGTAAGCCGAGCCCGACTGCTGCCGTCGGCATTCATTGAAAAGATTTCAAAGGCATTCGGATCAAACAGGCTGCTGCTACCGCTCATGAATACAATTTTCGCGTTATTCGGCGACCAGGAGGGTACTCCATCGATCGCAGAGTCATTGGTTAGTTGAATTTGATTGTTTCCATCCGCGTCCATAACAAATATTTCAAATGTGCTGGGATTTCGTAGGTCGCCGCGAACGAAAGCGATTTTAGTTCCGTCATGTGACCACGCGGGAAATCCATCAGCCGCCGGATTGTTGGTAATCCGAGTCTGGGCGGTACCATCAGGATTCATCGTGTAGATCTCGAAGTTGCCGTCCCGATCACTCATGAAAACGATCTTGGATCTGTCGGGGGACCACTTCGGCTGATCGTCATAAGCAGCATTGGTCGTCAACCTTGTTTGACCAGAACCGTCGAGCTCCATCGTATAGATGTCGTGATTGCCCAAGTTGCGGCTGCTGCCAAACACGATTCGCGGCGCGCCGAATATTTGATTGACTGTGGGAGCTATGAGCCCAAAGGCGACTACCACCAGAAACGAGACAGTTAAAAATCGCGAAAGGTTGTGATGGAAACTAGAGAGCATTTTTATCAACCCCTTTTTCGTACAAGGTAACTGCGTGGGAAGCAGAAAGTACCATGAAGCTGGAGCGAATCACGAATTAGTTAATGGAGAGCTAAGCTGATGATTATGGTTTACAGTGCTGTGCTTGTGAGATCCCGGTAGCTGCCTCAATTAATACCCATCGCCGCGGAGTACTACCAATACGGTACGCAGAATGA
Source organism: Pyrinomonadaceae bacterium (assembly GCA_035697925.1). GTDB lineage: Bacteria > Acidobacteriota > Blastocatellia > Pyrinomonadales > Pyrinomonadaceae > PSRF01. The sequence goes on along the minus strand of DASSCG010000070.1, from coordinate 2,957 downwards.
TCTTCAAATCCAACAACAGCGACCAGTTTTCAATATAGAACAGGTCGAGACGAACCATCTCTGCAAACGGTAGACGATTTCTTCCTGAGACCTGCCACAATCCCGTCAAGCCAGGCTTCATGTCCAAACGTTTACGGTGGGCTAACTCATAAGCTTCCACTTCATACGGAATCGGCGGCCGTGGACCAACCACGCTCATGTCACCAAGTAGCACGTTGAAGAGTTGTGGCACTTCATCGAGGCTGGTACGTCGCAACCAACGGCCCACGCGTGTGATGCGCGGATCCGCTGGCAGTTTATAAGCAGGTCGCTCAGCATCACCGAGGTTTGCTTCAGCCCGTCCCGCAATAAACATTCGCTGATATTCCTCATGGACTGTGTGATCGGAATCAACGTGCATCGTACGAAACTTGTAGACCATGAAGATGCGACCATCCATGCCTACGCGTTCCTGCTTGAAGAAGATGGGGCCCTTGGAATTCCATTTGATAAGCAAAGCGATTATCAGCCATAGCGGAGAGAACAATGCTAGAGCCAACACGGCGATGACAATGTCCGAAACGCGCTTCACAATCCGAGAGGCATTAGAGAGCGGCTCGCGAAACAGCCGGATCATTGGGAGCGCGCCGATTTGGTCTATTTCGGTCTTGCTGGGCAGGCAATTGAACAGATTGGGCGCGATCCTAAACTCAACGCCGCTGCGTCTCCCGCTACGCATCATGACATCGAAGAGGGCATCTCCATCGACACGGGGGTCGGCAATTATCACTTCGTTCGCACCTGATTCGCGTATGGCATCGGGAAGGCCTGCCAGATTGCTGATAATCGGCACGCCTTCGTAACTTGTCTCACCCTGTCCATCGAGTGCACTGTTCTCAACCACCCCGATTACGCGGTAGCCAAGTGAGGGGCGTTCACGCATTTCTCTAATACAGAGCGCTGCTTCTGGCCCCTGTCCCACCACCAGAGTGGGAATCAAATTAAGTCGCCGTTGCCTTGCGAACATCTGCAAACTTCGTACTAAGAGTCTCAGGGTAGCTAAACCCGTAAAAGTTAGCAGGAAGTCGAGAACGAAGACTCCGCGCGCATATGAAAAGGCCCGATACTGAAAACCTCCGCGATAGAGGAACGCCGCAGCCACGATCAGCAGGGATCCGATTGCGGTTGCTTTGAATAGGCGTACGGCGTCGTCGAAGAACGAAAACTCTCCACGCAAGCGATAGAGATCGTAATACCTCACGACAAGTAAACGGATAAGCACAACGAACAACAGCAGGGCTCCGTAGGGAGCAAACTGACGGCTCCAGGACAACTCGCCGGTCGCGGTCTGCGCAAAGATGGATGCGCCTTCGCGAAAGTAAAAAGCGCCGATGAAGGAGAAGCCTGCGATCAGCGCATCTCCGACCACCAGCGCGAACTTCACTGAGGGTATCACCCACTGCGGAGCACGTCCCGGGACGCGTACTGTCCGGGCGGCGATTCGTTGGTTCTTGATACGCTCAGCTCTCATGGAAAAAGCAACACAGCCCGCGATAACGGGCGCTAGCATAGAGACTGGGGCGTGAGCCCCAGGCTGGCACCTATAGAATTCATTGAGCCCGCAGAGCGGGCGACAGCACAGTGAGACGAGCAAAAATCATATCTTGTTGCAAGCGGTCCTTGTGTCAGCGCTGCCGCCCAGCTTCGCGGGCTCTGAAAACAAATAAACCTGGGCCCTGGGGCTTACGCCCCAGGCTTTATGCTTTCGCCACGCTTCGCGGGCTTAAGACTTTTCAAGTATCAAATCGGCTACTTCTTTGCGGACGTTCACCGCCCGGCGTGGTTGCGACTCCTTCTTCTTCTCAATAGCCAAGTTCTCTAAATCCTCGCGGCTGCTAATGCGTCGCAATCGTCCGTCGCGCACCAACTCCTCGTCGACAGCTGCCCATTCCCCTGCATATATCGTCGCCACTGGGACACCCAGGGCCGCAGCTTCGCGATTCATTGTGCCACCGGCGCTGATAACCAGATCACTTGCGGCGATCAGATTGGGACCATCAAGCGGATGCTCCGGTAAAATCAATTTTGGATTCGCTCTTTCAATATAAGCGGCGCGTTGTGTCTCATTGCGCGGCAACAAAATTACCTGCGCCAGCTTACTTGCCGACAGCTTATCCAATAATTCCTCGAAGAGCTCGTTCTCAAAGCGATGATACAACGCGTCGCGTGCGGGAGGCCTTACCACAACTAGCACGTCTTCCGGCGTGATGCCTAATTGGCGTAACTCGGCTTTAAAGTTCGGATCGGGCTTGAAGTCTCCCAGGTAAACATCTTCCTTAGTGCCATTGTAACGCTTAACCTTGTCGGCGTCCGCGCCATATCGCGACAGGGCGGCTTCTGGAAATGTCCGGGGAACAATAATTCGCGAGGCAAAGCGAAATGCCAGATGATTTGCGGGCTGATGTTCGTAATCCATCAGCGTAACGCTTTTCAATCCTAGCGCTCGCGCGGCGAGAATTTGCGAATAAGAGTTATGACTGACAGCGAGGTCGAAAGCATGCGATTTGGCCCAACTCCGCAAAGCCCAGGCACGTCGCACAAGATTGCCTGCTTTGCCCTTCAAATGCCGTCCACCGTGTCCACTAATTACGCCTGGCGAGAAACCGGCAGACTGGGCTAATTTAACGGTCTCAGCAAAATCGCGCGCCGTGAGTTCTACTTGATGACCGCGCTCCTGAAACTCTTTTGTCAGAGCACGAAAAAAAGGGACATGCGGTGAGTTGGCGAGATCGATCCAAATACGCATTGCTGGGTTGAAATTGAACTGTAGAAATGACAGTTGTCGATCTCTTCATTTCCCATTTCTCATTTATCATTTCTCATCTTATCCAGCGGATGTACCGGCAGCAGACTAAATAACTGGTAACATCAAATTCATTGGTTGTTGCCAAATGGACAAATGCTAAATGATAAATGAA
>DASSCG010000069.1:0-3539 GCA_035697925.1 Pyrinomonadaceae bacterium | reverse complement strand
AAGTACATTACTCGCCCGCGATGTGAGACAGAATCAGATCTACACTTTGAAAATTTAACAAGTTATGCGGGTTGAATGATGACAATGTGTAACTTAGTCGCGCCGACCACACGGTCCGGTTTTCTTTCTATCTAACGCTATCTTAAGAAAATCAGCGACTTACACCTTGACCGAGCGCACGGTTCCGAGTGTAGAAGGATTGGACCATCGATGAGGATCGCTTTCGGCTTTGCTCGTTTCTAGGCGGATTTTTGCAGATTGTTGCGTTGGCAAATACAGATTAAGCCGTGGAGTCAAAAACTTTTGTCCATCATCGGCCACACGGTGAAAAGACCGTTAACGCTCACGACCGTATGTCATTGATTGCTTGTGAGTTATTGGTCGGGGCGAGAGGATTCGAACCTCCGACCTCACGGTCCCGAATTATAAGCGCGGCAAAAACGTAAGTATTTGCCTTTCGAAAGTTGCAGCCACCAAGGAATTTTGAGGTTTTTACATTCGTTCCCATTCTTTACCATTCGTTATCGGTTGTGTGCTGAGAATTCTGTCCACAAATTGGCCACAAATAGAAAAAGACCGTGACCGTTGACGACAGTATATAGTTGATGCGAAGTGACGTTCGCAAGACTTTTGGCTTGAGATTTCCTGAGCTAGAATTGGCGAACGCTTTCGGTTAGGATTTGCGCAACTCTTCATTTACCGCTCGGACACGATGACAATCCCCCAAGGTACTCGACTCGGTCACTACGAGATCCGATCGCTGATCGGTAAAGGTGGAATGGGTGAAGTCTATTTGGCCCACGACACCCGCCTCCGTCGCAATGTCGCTGTTAAGATCCTGCCAGTAGACTTCACCCAAAACAGATTGCGCCTCGCGCGCTTCGAGCGTGAGGCCTATGCGGCCAGCGGGCTAAATCATCCAAACATTCTCACCATCCACGAAATCGGTGAACACAATGGAATGCATTTCATCGCCAGTGAGTACATTGAAGGTGAGTCGCTGCGACAGCGTATGACGCGCGGCGGCATCGAATTGCGGGAAGCTCTTGATATTGCCTCGCAAACTGCTGCCGCCCTTGCAGCCGCACACCACGCCGGGATTGTCCATCGCGATGTAAAACCGGAAAACATCATGGTGCGCAAGGATGGCTTCATAAAAGTTCTCGATTTCGGCCTCGCAAAACTAGCCAATGAAGCTGTTGAAACCACGGTAGAGGAAACTGACCCAGAGGCACGGACCAAGACAAAAGTAATCAACACTGAACCAGGAATCGTGATGGGCACGGCGAGTTACATGTCGCCCGAGCAGGCCCGTGGACTCGAAGTAGACGAGCGCACTGACCTTTGGAGTTTGGGGGCCGTGTTGTACGAGATGGTGTCTGGACGATTGCCATTTGAAGGCGCAACGACGACAGATGTGCTTTCAATGATCCTGCACCGCGAACCTCCTTCGCTCTTGTTGCACCGGCCAGATCTACCCGCGGAATTAGAGCGGATCATTGAGAAGGCACTCACCAAGGACAGAGATGAACGCTATCAGTTAGCTAAAGATTTGGGATTGGATCTGAAGCGACTCAAGAAACATTTAGAGATAGAAGCGGAACTGGAGCGCAGCATCACACCGGAAGAGGAGATGCGACGTCGTAGTTTGGCCTCAACGTCGGGCACTCCACATTTGTCCACTGCAACTCAACCGGCACACGCGGGAACCGCGTCAGGAACGAATGTTGTCCAGACGATGTCGAGTGCGGAATATGTAGTCGGAGAAATCAAGCGGCATAAACTGGCGGCTATCGCGTTGGCACTAATAATCGCAGCCAGTATTGCAAGCTTCGCCTACTACCGATACTCAAAAAGTAGCCGTGCGGAAGCAATCTCTTCCATCGCCATTCTGCCCTTCGCGAACGTCAGCGGCGACCAGAACATGGAATACCTCTCTGACGGACTCAGCGAAAGTCTCATCAATAATCTGTCGCAGGTGGCCCATTTGAAAGTTATCTCAAGAGGTTCGGTCTTCAGATACAAAGGTAAGGACGTTGATCCGGCCGAGGTTGCGAAAGCCTTAGACGTGCAGGCGATTGTCACAGGCCGGGTGGTCCAAGTCGGCGATCAACTTCAGGTGAGCGCAGAATTGGTAAACGTCCAGGATAAGACTCAACTGTGGGGAGAGCAGTATAAGCGGAAGGCAAGTGACTTACTAGCGGTGCAGACGGAGATATCGCAACAGATAGCCGAGAAGCTGCGTTTGCGTCTGACTAATGCCGAACAGCAACAACTGGTGAAGGGCCGGAGCGCGAATCCGCAGGCTTACGACTTGTTACTCAAGGCGCGGTTTTCTTCCTCGAAAACTTCGTCAGAGAATTTTAAGAGAGCAATCGAGTATTGCAACCAGGCGATCGCAATTGATCCAAACTATGCGCCGGCATATGCCCAAATGGCTTCTTCCTATCGGTCGCTGAGTGCCAACAGTTATGTTGACCCAAAGGAGGTAATACCGAAAGCAGAGACCGCAGTCAGAAAGGCGCTGGAACTGGATGACAGTCTCGCTGAGGCACACGCCGAGCTGGGGGCGATCAAGAGAAATCAGTGGGACTGGGCAGGAGCGGAGCGAGAATTCAAGAGGGCGATCGAGTTGAACCCGAATCTAGCGTCTGCATACACGCAGTACGGAGGATATCTCAGCGTGGTCGGACGACACGAAGAGGCCCTGGTTGCCAGAAAAAGGGCTCGAGAACTCGATCCCCTTCGCCCCGGCCCCCACACAAATGTTGGTTACGGATACTACTGGGCACGACAGTATGATCAGGCGATCGAGCAGTTGAAAAATACTCTCGAAATGGATCGGAACTCCTCACTCACCCACACGATACTTGCCTATGCATATGAGGCGAAAGGCGACTTCGATAAAGCGATCGAAGAGTACAAGACGACTCTTCAGATTCAAGGGAACAGTACAAGCGCCGAATGTTATCTCGGCTACAGCCTTGCTAAGGCAGGAAGGCGCGCTGAGGCCGAGGCCATTCTCAAGAAATTGAAGGTTACGAAAGAATATGTTTCACCCGGCGAACTGGCTGTACTGTATGTCGGGTTGGGGGATAAAGAAGGTGCGTTGGCCTCGCTCGAGAGAGCTTATGATGAGCACGATCTTCAGCTGCAGTACCTTAAAGTCGACCCACATTTTGACAGCCTGCGCGCCGAGCCACGCTTCCAGGAACTGATGCGCAAGGTGGGCCTACCATAGTGAAGTTTATTTGGGCGGCTACGCGGAGGCCCGGCCCATGCCTGAGGACAATATTCAATCTTTCAAAGTTTTAGGCTGTTTTTTGCAGATCGCAAGGCGGTTAGGTCGTTTATTGACTGAGGTCAGAAGATTTTTGTCGGGGCGAGAGGATTCGAACCTCCGACCTCACGGTCCCGAATGAAGCGAGGTAGGGAAATTTAACTAATTGATTTTGAATCGAGTTGCAGCCACGACCAAAATAAAGGGTTTTTGCATGGGTTGACATCTGGTCCCATCTGTTTTCAGTCACTTTCCATTT
>DASSCG010000068.1:0-4260 GCA_035697925.1 Pyrinomonadaceae bacterium | reverse complement strand
TTTTTCTTCCTCGCCGCGCTGTGGGCTTATTACCATCTGGTAAAGCAGCACTATGGTTTCATGGTGCTCTACAAAAAGAAGAATGGCGACCTAGCCGCAATCGATAATGGATTAGATCGGCTGTTATTGCTTTTAGCTTTCAACTATCCATTCGTCGCATTTATTGCTCAGGATCCGGAGGCGATGGCCCGGGTGCCCATTGCATTGCGAAGTGGCGTCAGCGGCCTGGCGACTTTCTTACTGGCAGGTACGATTATTGTTGGAATCAGTTGGTTAGGCCGACAGATTCAGCGCGCTGTCACCGGTCTACCGCTGAATGTACCTAAGTATCTTCTTCTCGCCGCGGCAATTCCAATGCATTGGGTCGTCTTGTTAACGCCAATGCCTAACAAACCGATTGCGATTGTTGCCATTCTTACCATCTACCATAATCTGCAATACCACCGGCTGATTTGGTTTCACAACCAGAAGTACACTGCCAGAAGCGGTACGAGCGGAGGCAGTGCAAAGAATGCATCCGAGGATGTTAGCGTCACAAACCGGGATCTCAAGGCAAAGTATGGCGCTGCTGAATTAATCAGCCGGCGATTACTCTTTTACATTGGATTCGGAATTCTTTTCGGGTTGATTTATCAGGGTCCAAGGCAGTATCTGGGGTACATGAGTTTGGCGGAACGAAGTGGCGCAGGCGGTTTCAGCGAGCCTCGGTTGGTTACTCAACTTGGAATTTCATTTCTTTGGGGTTACGCCTTCATTCATTACTATCTGGACTCTAAGATTTGGCGCGTTCGGCGAGATCCTTCGGTGGGAAAAGCCCTGAAGATGGAATGAGTCTAACTAGCGCGAAAGACTAGAAAGTAGTCAACCTCGTCAGGTTTGACAAAGTCATGTTGCTCCAGGAACTTAAACCCGGATTGTTCAGCTTCCTTAATAACAGTTTTTCGATCGATTCCATGGTCGTCGCCGTTTCCGTCCCGATCGATAATGCCCAAACGAGCTCCGGGCCGCATGGCGGGGCGCAACCGCTGCAACCAGCGCAAAGGTTGGGCAATTTCGTGATAAGTCTTTAGCAACAAAACGGCATCGACGCTTTGCGCCGGCAATAGTGGGTCGTCTTCTTTTCCGAGAACAGTACGGATATTCCCGAGATTTTCTTCTTGCGACCGATTCTGGATATGTTTCAAGAACTCGCTGTTGATTTCGACTGCGTAAACAACTCCATATGAACCGACCCGCTTAGCAGCCCGCACGGTAAACCAACCCGATCCAGCGCCGACATCTGCAACACTCGAACCGGTTTTGATGCCAAGGACATCCATCACCCGGGTGACTTGAAGTCGCTCATCCCGCTTAGGATCTTCAAAGATTGAAAGGGTTCCGGTGTATGGGACGCTGGTGGGACGATCGATCCGATCCGATCTCCGTCCGTCTACTTCTGGCGGAGTAACAGGCTTTGGGGAGACGGCTGGTGTCGCCGGATGCGGCTGCTGTGCGATTGCGCACACCAGCAGCGAGAGCGCTAACGGAACGCTCAGGAGTCTGCGTGCCATTCGGTTCGGCACTCGATCTGATTCTACTTGCCGCTTTTCTTGGGCATCCATAAAGTTATGCCTCTAGCGTAACGTGCGAAGTCTCACCAATATTTCCATTTGCACAGAAACCACCAACAACCTCGATGAAGGCTTGGGGAAACTCTTCGTGCGGGAGATGTCCGCAGTTTTGAATTATGATCATCCGTGCGCCTTTAATGGCGTTAAGCAATTGTTGTCCAAAGCGCAGTGGCACCTCGGCATCATTGTCACCCCATACCAGCAGAGTAGGTTGAGTAATCAGATGAGCTTCGCGTTGAATTCGATCGGCATCCCAGCGCCTCACAGTTCGTATGATGGCTCTGTGCGTCGCGGCGGTGCGCAGCGGTTGATGACGCGCTTCAACCCGAACGTCGTCGAGGACCCACGAGTGTCGATCGTAGACGCGCTTCATTCGTCGCTTTAGTAGTTGGCGGGAACTCAGCAGCAAGGGCGACAGGATATCGCCGATCAATGGGGAGCCGAAGAGTCGCATCAGCAAATATTTTGTGGGCTCATTATTAGTAACTGCTCCCACCAGAACCAGCTTCTTAACTCTAGTAGGATAATCGAGGGCGATAGATGCAGCGATTGCTCCACCGTAGGAGCTGCCTACAAGCGTGACCTGGGCCAATCCCAACTGTTCAAGCAATTTGTCCAGCATTCTAGCTTGAGCGCCAATCGTGTAATCGAAGTTGCGAGGTTTGCCAGAATAGCCGTAACCCAGCAAATCCGGCGCAATCACCCGCAATCCCCTGGCAGCAAACTCTAGAAAAACTTTGCTCCACACCAGCGTCGAGGAAGCAAAACCGTGGATTAAAATTACCGCTGGACCGTCCATGGGCCCAGCCTCCTGATAGTGCACGCGCACACCGTTAACATCTGCAAACCGGGAATGACCAGCATGAAACACAAATCTGCGGTTCTTCTCCCAATCCACGTCCCGTGGCCGCGCTAGCAGTTTGGTAACGACTGCAGCCGTTGCCAAGCCGGATAAGGCGCCGATCAAGTACCGCTTCTTCATGAATCGAAGTCTCCCAGGGTCACAGGCCCTGCGCTCTGTCTAATTACCTCGCGGGATTACCACTCGAGGTTTGAGCGACTGAGTCGCCGCATCATAGCAGCCAACAGCCAGCAGGTTTCCGGCGACATCTTGCATTCGCACATTTTCTCCTTGAGTAGCGAGCCCCTTCGAGTGCCCAGAAACAGTAATGGGAACCCCTTGTTGTACGCTTCGAGCATCAGGGTCAGATAGACTTACAAAAGGCAGGCTTGCTAAAGCCTTGTCGAGTGGAATCAGGAATGTGCCAACGGCCTCGTCAACCACTGCCGCTTTTATCTGCTCGAGAGTAACCGCTGAAGCGATCGAGAAGTCACCGGCCCTTGTTCGTCGCAATTCGGCGAGGTGGGCCCCAACACCAAGGCGGACACCGAGGGCCTCTGCAAGTGTACGTATATAAGTTCCCGCTGAACAAAGGATGCGAACCGCCAGATCGACTGTCCCGTCTTCGTTGTCCTTTAATAAACGATCATTGTGTCGTAACGCTTCTAACTCACGAACATCAACGCGAACCGGCTTTCTTTCAATTGTCTCTCCACGCCTGGCTAATTCATAGAGTTTCCGACCTCCCTGCTTTTTGGCCGAATACATCGGAGGTACCTGGTCCATCACTCCACGCAGGCTAGTGAGTGCCTCTTCAATTTCTGAATCGCTCCATGAAAGCGGTGAGACTTGCGTTGCAACGTCGCTAAATTTGCCGGTGGGTTTTCCCGTGAGATCGCCGGTATCGGTTGAATAACCAAAACGGACGACTGCGTAATATTCCTTCTCGGCACCACTTAAGAACTGGGCCAAGCGCGTAGCCCTCCCGACAAGCATGACGAGCACGCCGGTCGCAAAGGGATCGAGAGTACCGGTGTGGCCAATGCGACGCTCAAGCAGAGTTCGACGCAGTCGGGCCACCACATCGTGGGAGGTCAAACCGCCAGGCTTGTCGATAATTAATACTCCATCCACGATGCTATTTTAGATTTTTAATTTTGGATTTGCGATTGTGGGAATGCGTTTGAGGGCTATATATGTCGACGGTACAATGATTGAAAGTTTTGAAGTTGGCGGTGGCTGCCTGATGTTATGCCTTCTGAGTGCCTTTCCGCCGATAGCAAGAAAGCAAATAGTGTTTTCGGGTCTGTGAGATGCGTAGAATCAAAAACAGTCGTTCTAAGCCAGGAACTGATGAAACGACAGTCAGCCCGCCGGCGACGCCGGAGGAACGGCGGCACAGGATTTTTCAGAGGGCAATAAAACTGCTCGCTGCCCGGTCCCGATCGGTGGCGGAGCTTCGTGAACTGCTGCTCCAGAGTAAGGGCGGAACTAAGGGAATCGTGGAGGAGGTGTTAGTCAGATTACGGGAGTATGGATATCTGGATGATGAGCGGTTTGCTGTCGGCTATGCTTCATTGAAACTCAGGCAAAGACCTTTGGGCCGTCAACGTTTGAAGCGCGACCTGGCAATGAAGAAGGTCGATAAAGCTGTAATAGACGAGGCCCTGGATCAGGTCTTCGCAGAGGTCTCTGAAGAAGAACAGATCGATCGCGCAATTGAAAAACGGACGCGGGTCCGTGGTCGGCCTAAGAACCGGCTCCAGGCGAAGAGCCTATTTGATCACCTCACGCGTCAGGGCTTCCCCT
>DASSCG010000067.1:0-5692 GCA_035697925.1 Pyrinomonadaceae bacterium | reverse complement strand
TTGAGCGATCCGCAATCTGCAGATGAATCCAGCATCACTCTGAGAGACGATCTTCAACGCATTCTAACGGGTGATGAACGAGAGTTTCACCGAGCCTACTTCCGCGAATCATCAGCCGGGAAGGTCTTTGTGATGCACGCTGCCCGCTTAAACCTGCCGGGGCCGAGTTTGAGGGTTTTGATAACTCACGAGGCAGTTTCGCCTTTTCGAGGAAGCTTACATACTAGCCAGGAACGCTTAACCGAACTACTCAATACTACTCAGATTTTGGCGTGGGAAGGGAAGGTGAAAGGGCAGCAGTTCACCTATGTAAGTGATCACGCAGTCAAAATGTTGGGTTATTCGGTCTCGGCATGGTACGAACCGAACTTTCTCGCCTCACACATTCATCCGGATGATAGGTCACGAGTTCTCGGCGCAATTGTGAATCAGGCCATGGCGGTTGAACAGTTCGATATCACTTTCCGGATGTTGCATAAGGATGGAAGCGTAATTTGGGTACAAAACGTCATAAGCATCACCCATAACAACGGCGCTGATCGGCGGATGCATGGCTTTATGATCGATATCTCAGAGCGAAAGCGCTCTGAAGAGGCCTTGAACGATCTCAGTAGCCGCTTAATCGAAGCTCAGGAGGATGAACGCAAACGAGTCGCGCGCGAGTTACACGATGATCTAAACCAGCGTCTCGCGGTTCTTTCAATTGAACTTGAGCAGTTTCGGCAGTATGTCCCCTTGGCAAGTGCTGTCCGTAAACGTTTCAAAAAATTGCAGCTGCAGGTCCAGGAAATTTCGACAGATATCCAGCGGCTATCGCATCGATTGCATCCCTCGAAGTTAGACCACTTGGGACTCTTCGCTTCTGTAAAAAGCCTATGTGAAGAAATATCTCAAGTGGGAGGTCCGAAGGTGCATTTTCTTCAAGCTGGTTTTCCAGCAGTTCTTCCGAAGGACGTAACCTTGTGTACTTTCAGAATAGCGCAGGAATTGCTTCGCAATTGCCTGAAACACAGCCGGGCTCAATCGATCGAGGTTGTGTTGAGGAAAGCACATGACGTTATTTGTTTGTCAGTTTCAGACGACGGATGCGGCTTTGACACACGTTCAGTCACAACTAAAGGTCTTGGGTTTATCAGCATAAAGGAGCGCCTGCGCATCGTCGGAGGCAACATGAAGGTTTGTTCGAAGGAGATGGTTGGCACGCGCATCGAGGTTACTGTTCCCCTGTCTTGGCGGCCAGCGCCTCCTATCGAAGAAACTAACTTGGGAGTACAAAACTTGCGGGAACCCGGAAGACCGGAATCCCTTGCGTCACAAAAGACTTCAGGCACTTTTGCAACCTGTAAGGAGGTATTATGAAACGCCCCCGTGTAGTAATCGCTGATGATCACATCTTGGTTTTGGAAGCCCTCAAAAATCTAATTGAGCCCGAGTTTGAAGTTGTTGGCACATTCGCTGACGGACGCGCCCTGGTTGAGGAGGCCCCGGCGCTCAATCCGAATGTAATTGTGCTGGACATTGGTATGCCAATACTGAATGGCTTAAGCGCAGGACAAAAACTGAAGCAGAAAGTGCCATTAGTAAAGTTGGTTTACCTGACCATGAATAACGATCCTGATTTGGCCGGCGAGGCTTTTCGACTCGGAGCTTCAGCCTTTTTACTCAAGAACTCAGCGGCTGCTGAGTTGCGAAAAGCATTACAAGAAGTGGTACGCGGCGGTTTTTACGTCACTCCACTGATGACAAAGGGAATGGTTGGGTCCTTTGTGCAGAATTTCAAGCGGAGAAAGAGCAAGAGTGATCTGACGCTTCGCCAGAAAGAGGTTCTTCAATTGCTGGCTGAGGGGCGATCTATGAAAGAGGTCGCTTTTGTCCTCAATGTCTCACCTCGTACTGTGGCCTTCCACAAATATACGATGATGGATCATCTCCAAATAAGAAGCAGTGCTGAGCTTATTGAGTATGCGATGAGAAGCTCGCTTGTTTCTGTGTGAGACGATAATTGTTACTTCATACTGTTATTTTTGCCAGTATGTTTCGCGGGGGGCGTCTCTACAATCGCTAGCGGTTCAAATTCCAAGCCTCGTTTGACGTGCAGCCGGACCTCGTCCGGGGTCATTCAGAGGAGGAGCGTGAGGCGTGACGCGTGCGCGCATTTTGGTGGCAGATGATCACAAACGCATGCGCGATGAGGTAGTGCGTTTGCTCAATCGCGAATTCCATGTGTTGGAATCTGTAGGGGATGGTGAGGCCTTACTGCTAGCCGAGGCCCGATTGAAGCCAGACGTCTGTGTCGTAGACATCTCAATGCCCATCATGAACGGTCTGGATGCTGCCGCTGAACTCAAGCACACCGGAGCGGCATCAAAAATAGTTTTCTTAACAATCCATGATGACGCAGACTTCGTGAGCGCTGCCCTCAGAACCGGTGCGGAAGGCTATGTGATTAAAACCCGCATGACAACGGATTTGCCCGTTGCCGTTCGAGAAGTATTGGCCGGTCGAACGTTCGTGTCTGAACTGGATTCAACGCGAACGTCGCGTCGAAAAGATGTAGACGGATCATGACCGGTGGAGGCTAACGCTGGTGCCTCGAATGAAAAACCTTGCGACGAAGCGTTGAGCAAATAAGCATGCTGGTTGGGTAGGGTGTTTGGATATGTAGTGAGATGTTTGAATCCTTCAGATATCAAGCGATGACTGTCGTCGCTATCGTATTCCTTCTAGTCATCAGTGGATGTCGTAGTACACAATCAACTCCCTCAAGTTCTAACTCAGCAAACGAAAGTAATACTCCCGCAGACGGTAGCAGCCGCGGCGAGGCAGCGCCTGACAAGGGCGACCTAAAGCTTCGCTACCGACCTCCCAGGAATACAAAGTCATTAATCGCAAACCTGTCCGTAACAAGTAAAGAAGCTCTGGAAAAGCTCATTACTGAACTTAACCAGCGTGTCAAACTTCCTTTCGATCTTTACGTGTCTTTCGAAGACTGCGAAGAGCCTGACGCTTTTTATGATCCAGAGTTACACCAGGTGACAATGTGTTATCAACTACTGGACGATTACTATGACCTCTTCGCAACGCAGACGAAGGACACAGAAAAGTTACATGCGCTGGTTAAGGCTACTGCCGCTTCCACTTTCTTCCATGAGCTTGGCCATGCCCTTGTACACCTCTGGAACATCCCGGTAACGGGAAGAGAAGAAGACGCCGTCGATCAGCTTGCTACTTTGGTACTGCTCGAACGTACGGAGAATGGCGAACAAATGGCACTTGAGGGTGCGATGAGCTTCAAGCTGTATGCGGATCTTTCTAAAAACGAACCTAAAGTTTACTGGGACGAACACTCTCTCGACGAACAGCGCTTTTACGACACGATTTGCCTGGTATACGGACATAATGACAAGGGACATCAGAACCTGGTAAGAAGCGGCACGTTACCAGTCGAGCGCGCGATGAATTGCGCCGGAGAGTACGAGAAGCTCCGCGACGCTTGGCGACAATTGCTAGCCCCATACCTGAAGGATAACGATACGCCCCCCTCGAAATTGAAATTAAGGTAGAGCTCCGGTTGGCAGGAAAAAGCTAACACCGGCCAGAACATCTCCTACGTAGTTTTCCCACCTGTAACTATTGCCAGTCTCGTCAGCAATACGCAGCACCTACAATCCCAACAGTTTGCAAGTTAGAAAAAGGAAGGGAGATCTTTATGAAACGAATGGTGCTAGCTGTGAGTCTGCTGTTGGTCCTTACCTCGGTTGTGAGGGCTCAGTCGGATGACTACAAGAGATGGGAGTTCTTTGGAGGTTATTCGAGTTTGTATTTTGATAACCTTGCCGGCGATACCGACAACCCGAATGTCAACGATGTGCTCGGTGAGAAACAGAACCTGCGTGGGTTCAACGTCGCGGTAACACGGAATGTAACTAAGTACTTTGGGTTCAAAGCCGACTACTCGCTTCATTTGCGCGAAGACAACTTCTCCCGACCTGCGGGCGCTGGCACTGTAGATACTTCTGTGCAGAATTTCTTAGGCGGCATTCAGCTCAAGAATAATTCTGAAGATGGTCCAAGGTTCAAACCTTTCGCCCATGCGTTGTTTGGAGTTGCAAACCAAAAGATTGACGTGGACAGTCCGAATCTGCCGGCGATTTTTGGAATCACTGATTTCCACGTAAACGAGACGAGCTTTGCGATGGCCTTCGGTGGTGGGCTCGACATTAAACTCAACAACACTTTTGATTTGCGAGTCGTTCAAGTCGATTGGAACATCATCAATCGTGGTGAACAGCAGACGGGCATTGTTTTAGTGCCCACACCGGGTCAAACAGTAGGATCCCCTTTCGTAATACCTGGTACTCGCCAGGACAATCTCCGACTAGGTATTGGGGTTGTTATTCACTAAGGGTGTGCAGGTCCGGCAATCCACAATCCATGTGGAAAGGAGCAAGGGGAATACCAACCAGATTCACCAATGAACAACAAATCGTCAGGGTTCGGCAGTACCAGTAATGACCGCGACCGGCTGCCGTTACCCATTTCATCGACCGTAGATGTGGACCTGTTTGCGCTATCTCACCAGGGACACGTTAGAAAGCGAAACGAGGACCATTACCTGGTGGTCCGTGGCGGAAGGTACCTCGAGACTGTTTTCAGCAATGTTTCTGAAAACCAATCGGGGTACCGATTTGAGGAGACCGCCTATGCAATGATCGTTGCTGATGGCGTCGGTGGAGAGCCTTCGGGAGAAGTCGCTAGCCAGGAAGCCATCATCAACCTGCTCGATTTGGCGCTTCGCACCCCAGACTGGCAGTTTCGATGGGGGCAAAAGGAAAAAAATACAGTCATGTGGCGGATGCAGGATCGCTTCCGCCAGGTGAATGCTGCGCTATTGAAACGAGGTGATCGTAATGTATCTCTCTCCGGGATGTGCACGACCATGACGGCAGCTCTGACGCATGGTAAGGACCTGGTCATTGGTCATGTCGGTGATTCTCGCGCGTACCTATTGCGGCAGGGGAAACTGTCTAGGTTGACGCGCGATCACACTCTGGCTGAGCAACTACTCAGTGAGGGTGAGGACATCCAAAACGATAGCTTGCTGAAGGCGCTGGGTAACGTCCTGATGCAAGCCTTAGGCGGCAGCCAAAGCGACTTCCGGCCGGACGTTACCCACTTCACATTAGAAGACAAGGATCAACTGTTGCTTTGCACCGATGGTTTGACTGAGATGGTAGACGACTTTTTGATCACATCAATTTTAGCCGACGCAGAGTCTGCCCAGTCGGCTTGCCGCAAGCTGGTTGAGCTAGCCTTGGTTGGAGGCGGCCGCGATAACGTCACCGTTCTCGTAGCACGGTATTCAATCCCAGAAGCTAATTAGAGTAGGACACCTCACGGCACTGCAGAACTTTATTGTTCGGGTCATTGTCCTCACTTCTTCACGGAATTGTAACTATTCTACGACTTCAGTTCTTGAATCCAGAATCAGGACTTAGATTCTAGATTTCAAATTGGGCAAACGTGATTTCGCCTCGCTTAGAAAACCGGTGGTTGCGCGGAGCCAGGTGGTGCGAGTGCTGGGATCCGTTGGCTACCGCAAATGGTTCTGTACGTTGAGCACTAACGGCCGGAGCGGCAGCGATCTCAGATCCGGTCTACAAAAACAACATCCAAGCCCTTTTCCCCGCCT
>DASSCG010000066.1:0-3369 GCA_035697925.1 Pyrinomonadaceae bacterium | reverse complement strand
TGAAGACGGAAATAAAGGATAAGAGAAAAATGATTTTTACTAGCATCTGACTATCCTGTTAGGGCATGTTCATTTCAACACACAACAACCTTTTCGACGGAAGTTGCTTTGAATGATTACAGTACTCGCATGTGTAGTTGCGGTACGGCACCATTGCCGATGCTCCGCTGGTTTGATTCTTTGACGCGGCTTTCGCCACGTCGCTGATGCGGGTAATCGGGGGAATTCACAACGTCTCTAGGTAGCATGGATCGTCTCCTCTCTAGCCTAGAACTGCCGTTGCGCGTGCTGAGGTGTTTGTAGGCAGGGCTTAACATCAGGTAACTGCTAAAGTCAATTGAGAGATTCTTTAATCTAGCCCTCAAGGAATCCGTTGTGTGGATCTGCAGGGTTCAGCTGCCCTGCCTTGGGTCGTAGCGAACTCTCGAACAGAGCTGCAACCGATCACGTTAAACAATTGCACTAGACGCCCTAAGTCTCAGTTTTAAGTATTCCCCGATCAGTATTGCAGTGGGATAAAGCACTTCCTCTTCAGTCCGGGCATGTAAGATCAACTTCTCGGCGAAGCGCGCATGCTCCGGTTTGTTGTCCGCCTCCGCTGCGGTGATCAACGTTTTCAGCGCCCCAACCACAGCTTCATGCTCCTGCAGCATTTCGGGTAGCTCTGCTTTCAGTCGATCAGTCATAGGTACTACGGTTTTCATATCCTCGTCGACTTGATCCCGAGCCAGTGCGGAGAGTAATCCGAGTGGCGGCAGCGCGAACTCTTCCTCCTTGAGGAAATGCTCATGGAGAACTTTGGCCAGCGCCTTGGCGGCATCGCCCACTTGCCCGCCAGCTTGAGTCGCCTTGACAAGATCGGCGTGAAGCTCGTCATGCTCCAATTTCAATGGCGTTGTAATTGTGAATGTCATGTGACCTCCCTGTTCATCGCTCTTCTTCTTTATGCAACGCGGCTTTGCCGGATTTTTCTGAATGGCCGTGTCCAGGGTTCTTGGTGGACTCATGAATGCGCTCGACATGTTCGAGGAAGCGTACGTAAGCTTCGACATACTCTCGGCCTGCCTGGACGTTGTCTGCTTGATAGTCTTTCTTCGCCAGAACATCTTCAAACTTCTGGCGGATGCCGCTTTGCATCTCTTGGGTCAACAGCTTGAGCAGCGGCTCTAGCTTACGGCTTTCTAAAGCCTCATCTGCCGTCGGAATTGCCGGTCCGAGATCGCGCCAAGCTGGTTTGAGGCCGGTGTAAGATTCGCCTTCTCCGGCCCGATGTATACGAACCAACGTCTCGAAAAAGTACATGTCGGCGAGTTCTCTGGCTTGTCGATTTAAGCTGCGTACAGCAACCGTCTTCTGAAAAGCTTCGCTGATCTCTGGCTCATCAGCTTTTGCCACCCAGATGAGAACCAGGTTCACGTTTTTCGTTTCGAGCGCCTGCTGGGCTGCTTGGACCACGGGACCGTCCAGCCCGTCGCAATGCGCAAAACCCCTATTCGGTCCAAGAAGACTTATCGTCAATAGGCCAAAAGCAGCAGTGACTGCGATAGAAATCTCTTTAGCGCTCATTTGTATCCTCCCTTCTTTCCTGCGATGAAGCCTAATTGAAACGACCTGCTGATTTGAGGGTTCAATCAGCCACCGTCCTTCATTGAGGCAACACAAACGGCTGGCCCACAGCCTCTTTTTACTCAATTGATGAGTAATCCCTCACCACTTCAACGAGCGGCCACACACTTTTGCGCTAAGGCACTCAGATTTCTTTGCTCATGGTTAGTGCTCAGATCACTTCTATTTCTTAAGCTCGACACTGAGGGCAAGCACCTCGCCATCGCGCACGATTTCGACGCTGTCGCTCCTGACATCGAGGTTTGGATACCAAATCTCGACGCGCAGCTTACCCAAAGGTGCGTCTTTGATCTCGTAGTTGCCCCGGCTGTCCGTGGTCGAAAAAAACGGGTGATCTTTCACGACGATGAAAGCTTCCATGTTCGGATGCGCATTGCACAGAACTCGAGAAACGCCCGGCTTATCAAACTTCTTGCTTCGGCTCTTACCCGGCGGATAGAGCCCGAGATCGAAATCGTTCGCGCCTCCCTTGGAGTACACGTTGTGCCAAGACTTGTCGTTGTTTGGAAAATCAACGGTCTCCCCCACCATAATCGCTACAACCGTTGGAATAAACTTAAGGTTGCGTTGATCGATGATTTTTTTCTGTGGCTTGCTGTGCGCCATCTTGGTTTTTATCTGGTCCTGCGAAAGGCCTTCTATCGAGACCACCGCATCCGTCGCTGGTTTGCCACCAATAGTAATCGTTCCTTTGACAATTCCCACGCCACCCCCGTCAGCTGCTAGGACTGACGCTGGAACACCGAGCAGCGCACCGATAAAAATCCACGACGTTAGCTTGTTCATTTTTTTACTCCCGGTGACGCTGTAAAAGTGAAGTCGACCTTTAGCGTCGTGGCCGGCTTTACCTCGATCCGTTTCTCCTGCGTGCCCAGGCTCTCGTGCCACACTTTCAATTGATAGACACCCGCTGGAACGTCACTGAGCTCGTACTCTCCATAGACGTCCGAAACGGCGTGATAGGGATGCTCGGTAACCATGATATAAGCGGTCATCCACGGATGAACTTCGCAGCGGATCGTGACCAGACCCGCTACAACCAACGGTTTTCGGCTTGTGCGTCCGGGATAAAGCCCAACATTGAATTGAGGTTGGTTGTTCGTAAAGACAGCATGTACCGTGTGGAGAATGGGATCGGAATTCTTCAATAATACAAACTGCCCTACACTCGCGGCTTGAACATGGGGAGTGAAGCGACATTTGATGTTATCCAACTCATAGACGGTTTCCTTCTCAACGGCTGCACCTTTGGTGATGCCTTCTAGAGTCACAACCGCAAAGCGAACTCCTTGTCCCGGGCCAACACTCAGACTTTCATTAGGGACGTCCTTACAGATCTCCTTATATTTTGTAATCTGCAGCGCCGGCAGTTTTGGCAACGTACCGTCAACTTTCACGGCGCCGCGAATGGTCGCTCCGTCTTTGACAACGATTTCCTCGTAGGAATGAAGCGTCCGTGGGAACGTCGCGAATGCCAAAACAGCTAAGCCAAGGACAGTCAGCTTCGTGTGTTTGTTCTTCATGGTAGTTTTCCGCTAATGCACTTTTCGCGAATGACGATATCGCTGACCTGATTATTCTTAGGCAGAGTTTTAAAAATTGGTTGCAGGAAAGAGTTTCCATCGACTTGTCAATCAAGAAATACTGCGCGATAAACATCAACCGCCATCCTCGCGATGATGTATGCGATGGACAGTTGTTTCTCCACGGACGCTCGGCCCTATTTAGGCCCCACCCATCCCG
>DASSCG010000065.1:0-12337 GCA_035697925.1 Pyrinomonadaceae bacterium | reverse complement strand
CTTGTTCCCGATCGAATCGACGATGGGGCGCCCACGGAGGGACGCCCCTACAATATTCCGAGTGCAATGTATAAGCACTTGAAACATGTCGCTCCTGACGGAGCGAACCATTATCTGCTGGTCCCAGGCTATAAACATGCTGCTCCTCTGGAGCAACGACAAAGTGAGCCCAGTACGTTAATGGCGTTTCAACGGTTTCTCCTACGGCTCGAATGCCACCCTCGGTACTCAATAGGCTACGTGACAGCGTATTCCCCGCTCCATCAGGCATTTCAGATAAGGCGAATACGCATTCTGGCTGCCCCTGCTGGACAGTGCCGGAAGTGGCGTGTTAGATTGAACCGCTTTTTAAGTTTAGCGGTTGCCGTCTTTAGACGGACTTTACTGCTTCCGAGGAGGATCATCTAAGCAGTGGCATTAGCGAAAGAAACGAAAGAACAAATTGTGACCGATTTTCGAACCCATGAGGCCGACACCGGCTCACCTCAAGTCCAGGTTGCTTTGTTAAGCAAGCGGATCAATGAACTAACCGAGCATTTCAAGACCCACAAAAAGGACAATCACTCTCGTCGCGGCCTGCTTAAGATGGTCTCGCAGCGCAGAAGTATGTTGGACTATTTGAAACGCACAGATATTGAGCGTTACCACGAGGTAGTGAATCGTCTGGGCCTCCGTCGGTAATTACCACGAATTTACCCAGCCTAACGAGAGATCTTCGAATCTCTGATTTTGTTTAACGCCCTCGTCTATTCGAAGAACTTGCGGCAGTGCCGAACGTGACGGCGATGACTGGTGGCAAGTGGACGTGATTGGCCTAATAGTAAGCACCTAAAAGGCGGCTGAGCTTCACGTATGAGGCTTTGCCGCCTTTTCAATTGTCAGAGTTTTCGAGTTTGTGCGCTTCACGTTAGCCGGCAACTCGAAACAAGGAAATTAAACATAAAGAAGCGAGGCGGATGAGACGCCCGCGCGCCTGACATGTCAGGCGTCATTGTCCCGAAGGAGACAAAAACATGCCAGTTAAGAAGTACCTAAAAGAATCAATCAAGTTGGGTGATAAAGAACTCACGGTGGAAACCGGTCGGGTTGCTAAGCAAGCCGATGGTTCGGTTATTGTTCGTTACGGCGACACTATGTTGTTAGTGGCCGCGGTTAGTGCCCCTACTCAACGCGAAGGGATAGATTTCTTTCCGCTTACGGTTGAATATCGTGAATCCCAGTTTGCCGCTGGGCGCATACCAGGAAACTATTTCCGCCGCGAGGGGCGGCCCAATGAAAAGGAGGTGCTGACCAGCCGCCTGATTGACCGACCCTGCCGTCCATTGTTTGCTGAAGGCTTCCGCAACGAAACGCAGGTTATTGCCAGCGTCATCTCTGCTGACCCCGATAACAACCCTGATGTAATTGCTATTACGGGCGCATCGTGTGCGCTCTATCTGTCAGACATTCCGTTCATGAACCCCATTGCGGGTGTGCGCGTAGGTCTGATCGACGGTCGTTACATTATCAACCCGACGTACGATGAAGTTCGCGAATCACGTTTAAACCTGATTGTCGCAGGCACCGAAGAAGCCATCGTGATGGTGGAAGCCGGTGCGGAAGAGGTTTCTGAGGAGATCATGGTAGAGGCGTTGATGCTAGCCCACAAAGAGATCAACCGCTTGTGCCGTTGGCAGAATGAACTCTACAAAGCGCTCGAAATCCAGAAACGTGAAGTGGTGCAGCCGGAGCTCAACGAGGAAATGTTGGGCGAGATTCAAAGGAATTACAGCGAACGTCTAAGGGCAGCACTCGATACCACCAATCAGGAAAAGCGTTCCAGCTATTCGGCAGTCGATGCCCTGAAAAAAGAAGTAGTCGAAGCTTACCCGGAGGATCAGCCTGCGTTGGGGCAGATGGCAAAGTCGATCTTTGATCATTTGAAGGAGAAAATTTTCCGGGAGGACATTCTCGATAAAAGACGTCGCCCGGATGGCCGACGCTTCTCCGAGATCCGACCAATCACCTGCGAAGTTGGCTGGTTGCCCAGAGTCCATGGTTCAGCGCTCTTCACCCGAGGTGAAACGCAAGCCTTGGTAACGACCACCCTCGGTACCAAAGAAGACGAGCAGTACATGGATGACTTGGAAAAGGGTGAGGTCAAACGCCGGTTCCTGCTCCACTACAATTTCCCTCATTACTCCGTTGGTGAGGTAGGGCGATTTGGGTCATCCAGCCGTCGAGAGATCGGGCATGGTGCACTTGCTCGTCGGGCGATTGAAGCCGTCTTGCCGGAGGATTCAGTTTTCCCCTACACCATACGCATCGTGTCCGACATCACCGAGTCCAATGGTTCGTCATCCATGGCTTCGGTATGTGGAGGGATCCTTTCATTGATGGATGCCGGTGTGCCGCTAAAGGCACCGGTGGCCGGCGTGGCCATGGGCCTGGTTATGGAAGGAAACAAATACGCCATCCTTTCAGACATTGCAGGTGCCGAAGACCATTACGGCGACATGGACTTTAAAGTGACCGGAACCAGAGAAGGCATCACCGCCCTGCAGATGGACATTAAGATCGGCGGCATCAATGCGCAGATTATGGCGGAGGCGCTCGAGCAGGCTAAGAAGGGCCGTTTGTATATTCTGGACGTAATGTCGAAAGCTCTCGCTGAGCCGCGTCCGGAGATTTCCTCGTACGCACCGCGGATCATCCAGATCAAAATTAACCCTGATAAGATCCGAGACGTTATCGGACCTGGCGGCAAGATCATTCGCTCACTGGTCGAAGAGACCGGAGCGAAAATTGACGTTTCGGACGATGGGACGATCTCAATCGCAACCGCCAGTGGCGAAGCAGCCGACGCTGCGGTAGCCCGAATTCGTGGCCTCACCGCGGAGGCAGAAGTTGGACAAAGCTACCTCGGGACGGTGTCTAGAATCGTTGATTTTGGGGCGTTCGTGGAAATCTTCCCGGGTACAGATGGTTTGCTGCACATCTCGGAGATTGCGGATCGCCGAGTTAAAGATGTACGCGACGAGTTAAAAGAAGGACAACAGATACTCGTAAAGTGCATCGGTAAAGAAGGCAACAAGATTAAACTTTCTCGCAAAGCCGTCCTGCGTGATGAAGGCCGCAAGGCAGAGGCCGCTAGCGCCAGCGACAGCGACTAGACCGCATTCAAGCGAGTTGGGCCACCCTGTGGCCCAACTCTTTTTTCTTGGATTGATCGGGCTGGTAATGTCTGGTAATGTCTGGGGCCCAGAATAGTCGTCTACGATTTGGACAGTGTGTCTTTTATCTATCCACAATCCATCCAGCATTCGGACGGAAATCCGTCAGTCAATGGACCATCAGTTCGCTTTGCCCGGACTTAGTTAAGTGGATCATAAATTGCTACGTGAAATAGACGTCCCAGTCTCTTCGTAAAAGTCAAAATCCTGACTCGGACTGTTATACAACTTTTTACCAGAAGCATAATTCCCACGCAGGTTGAGACTTTATGGTCCTTACCTGTGACGTGTCATCTGGTTCTTCCCTTTTTACCTAGGCATTTACTAGTGGTCCTTGGGCCTCCAGTTGGAAATGAAGCCATATTAACGGTTTCTTTCTGAAACGGACTAAGTTCCTTCCCGAATGTAAGTTCCATTCGGTTTGCGAAGTTTTGCGATTGTTTACCCGATGAACAATTTTCCCGACATCTTCCGAAACCGTCGTGGTTTGCTAAGCCGGTATCCAAGGAGAGGACATGCGTACCGCAGCCTTGCAACGATACTGACGATCTTGTTGGTTACCACTACGCCAGTGAAAGCGGGGCCCGGTACCCTCAACGAAGTTATTCAAGTCCTGGGGCGCTATCAACAAACGCCCGACCTGCGTCTTCGTAGTTTGACTCAGAGTGGCAATGCTCCCGCCTCCGGAGTTAAGGGGTCATCCGGCAACTCCGTGAAACAAGTGAATCCTGATGGACCAGGCACAATAATAGATACCACTGTTAGCGGAGGGGGTTCACTCCTTCGGGGGGTGAGCTTCAATGATCCCCAGAAGGGTGTTGAAATTGTCGATCAGGGGGATGTTGAAGGAACGATTTGCGATTGTGGCGAGATCCTAATTCCAGGCGGTGGATTCCCGAAGTGGCCGCTGCTTTTCCTGGCAGCAATACCGTTCTTCTTTATTGATACCGACGACGATTTCGAAACGCCGACCTCAACTCCTACGCCGCCGGGTAATCCATCGCCGCCGCCCTCGACTCCGACTCCTACGCCACCCCAAACGCCGATACCAGAGCCGGCCTCGCTTTTACTGTTTGGTTCAGGGATCGCTGCTTTGGCCGTGAGTTTCCGTCGACGAAGGGCAAGACTGGCAGCTCAGGCTGATTCGAAGGAGGCCTGATAGAGATGAAATCCAGTACCGCCGTAAACCAACGCTCGCGTGTCTTTAAGCTTGGCTTTGCTCTCATCGTCGCAATCCTTTGCTGCCTGGTTTGCTCAGCTCCCGTTGCTGAAGCAAAAAAAAAGCCGGCAAAATACGGAACGATCAAAGTCCAGACCAACCCAGCAGGGTTACCCGTCGAAGTTGACGGCAAACCCGAAGGCCAGACTAGCAGCGACTGGCGGGCTTGGGATCTGGCTCCGGGCGTTCATACGGTTGTGATCATCTTGCCGAACGGCCAGCGTTGGACGCGCGAGATTATTCTTGAAGGCGGTCGAATTAAGTGCGTGGCACTTAATTACCGTCCAGCTCAGCCAATAGCTGTCTCTCCTTGTCCATTCCCGGTCAATTTGTCAGCGCCTAGCTCAGTTACCGATGGCGAGATAATAACGTACACTTCGGACGTCGCGTATAGCGGAACCTCTGCTCTCAACTACACATGGACTGTAAGCCCTTCCAACGCGAAGGTTCTTAGCGGACCCGGCACGCCGACGATAACGGTTGATTCCACAGGATTGGCTGGGCAACGAATTGTTGCCACGCTTGTCGTCGATGATGGGTCAGGCGAACCAACGTGCAGGCAAACGGTTCAAGCGTCGACTTTCATTCCGCCGCTACCTGCGCGCGAGAATCCCGCCCGCGAATTTGACGTCTGTTGCGACTGCTCATTCGACGATCAGAAGGCTCGCCTGGACAACCTTGCGGTGGAACTTCAAAACGATCAGTCGACTACTAGCTACATCATTGCCTATGGTGGCCGCACTAGCCGTGTCGGCCAAGCTGATCGTCTTGGTGCTCGCGCTCGAGACTACCTCGTAAGTCAACGCGGGATAGATCCGGCACGAATTGTGGTTCTCAATGGTGGATTCCGAGAAGATGATTGCGTGGAACTGTGGATTGTACCGAGTGGCGCCACACCGCCGCGTCCTCGACCGACGGTCCAGCTCGGCGATACGAGGCGACCTCGCGAAACGTCAAGCCGTCGACGTAGATAGTATTCAACGTAGGTTGAACCTGCGTTCAGCGATGGGAGACTCGGAGCGATGCTCCTGGTCTCCTTTTTGTATTTGGTTCGTTGACGCTACCGAAGCCCTGTGGTAACAATCAGCCGTAATTTCCCCGAGAGCCCCCGAGTGCTAGATTTCCCTTAACAGGAGGAGTCCTTCATGGCTGAGAATGGTGGCGGCGGCGGAAGTGCGGGCGTGGTCGCAGTGGTGGCGATCTTCGTAATCATTGTTCTGGTACTGCTGTTTGTTTTCCGGGGCCGGCTGTTTGGTGGGGGCGGTAAGCAGAATATTGATGTGAACATTCAGACTCCTAGCAAATGAAGTCGAACTAATGTCCTGCCTTGTCTTCTAAGGGGGGCGCGCCATCGCGCTCCTCTCTTGTTTTAGAAAAAGATATCTTCCGTTCTTAGCAATACTGCTTACAACTCGCTGTTGCGATTCGTTAACTATGAGTGCACCAAATATTGAAACCATTGTTTCCCTTGCCAAGCGGCGAGGCTTTGTTTTTCCTTCTTCAGAGATTTACGGAGGATTGGGCAGCGCCTGGGATTATGGTCCGTTAGGCGTAGAGCTTTGTAACAACGTTAAGCAATCGTGGTGGCGTTGGATGGTTTATGAGCGCGATGACATTGAAGGGCTGGACTCGTCCATTATTCTCAATCGCCTTGTGTGGCATTACTCAGGACACGAAGACACATTTAGCGATCCGCTTGTGGATTGCCGCGATTGCAACAGCAGGTTGCGCGCCGATAAGCTCGGTTATCAGCCCAGTGACGAAGAGCTCCAGGGCCGGACCGTCGGCGAGGTCTTAGCCACTGCGATTCGCGAACGCCGGGTAGCTTGTCCAAACTGCGGTTCAAAGGATCTAACCGAACCCCGTCCTTTCAATCTAATGTTTCGCACGCACGTGGGCGCTGCCGCTGAGGATGATCTGTCTTCGCTTGTGTATCTCCGTCCCGAAACTGCTCAGGGCATCTTCATAAACTTCGCCAACATCCTGACGACTAGTCGTCGCAAACTCCCATTCGGGGTGGCCCAGATTGGCAAGTCATTTCGAAACGAAGTGACTCCCGGTAACTTCATCTTTCGCACCCGGGAGTTCGAGCAAATGGAAATGGAATACTTTGTCAGGCCAGGCGAAGACGAGCGTGTTCATCAGGAATGGATCGACGGCTGTTTCGAATGGTTTACGAATCTGGGTATCTCGGCTGATAACTTAAGGCTCTACGAACAGCCAAAGGAGGAGCTTGCCCACTACGCTAAACGGACGGTTGATATTCAGTACCGATTTTTCCCTGAACGCGAGGAGCAGGAGCGGCAGTGGGACGAACTGATGGGTATCGCCAACCGCACAGATTTTGATCTGCGTACACACTCAAAGAAACCAGAAGACGCAGAAGGGAAGCGCCTTAATCCGGACTCGACTGAGGATCTGTCTTACTTTGACGAGGCTACCAAAGACCGCTTTTATCCTTACGTGATCGAACCAGCCGCAGGTGTCAATCGAACTGTATTATCGGTACTAATGGACGCGTATTCCGAAAAGACAAATGACAAAGGCGAGACACGAGTCATCCTGAAGCTTCATCCGACTTTGGCACCTATCAAAGCCGCTATCCTACCCTTGGCAAAGAACAAACCCGAAATAGTTGGTATGGCCAAGGCAATCAAACGCTCGTTACAACCGGTATTACGCGCGGTCTACGATGATACGGGCGGAATCGGTAAGTTGTATGCGCGTCAGGATGAGATTGGAACGCCATTTTGTGTGACAGTCGACCATCAGTCCCTTGAAGATGAAGCCGTCACTGTGAGAGACCGAGACACATGGGAGCAAGAGAGGGTCAAAGTTTCAGAATTGCCGCAGCACCTTTCGAATAGGCTTAAAGAATAATCCAACGTCCCATGTCTAAAGGGCCAAGATCCGTTTCATCAACTAACGTTTTGACTTTGGACATTGGACGATGCACATTGGAAATCTACAGCCATGCCTATAGTCAAAAAGCGTAATCAACAGACTGAAACTCGATTGCTATTAGAATCTGGCGATCCTGTGGAGTTGCCACCAGCTGAGGTTGATGAGCGTAGCCTGCTCGTGCAGTTTGACCAATTCAGACCTTTTCTTCCTGAACTCCTCGAAGAGCTGCGTGACGGGACTATAGCCGAGCCAGTAGCAGTCATGAATGATGGATCCACGTTCGCAATCCATGGTGATACGAAAACCTTCTGGGTCAAACTCTGGCACGCAGCAGGAACCGATCTGACAAAGATTGATCGAGTCCAAGTATTGAGCTGTATCCCTTCCACCCGTGGAATTCAAATAAGCCTTCCTGATGAGCCCGAGGAATAGTCCAACGCACAAACATCCAATGTCCGATGTGCGATAGTAATGTGGTTGACTTTGGACTTTGGACGTTAGAAATTGGACGGCTATGGCCGAGATTCCCGAAAAAGTAATCGATCTTGCCAGCAGGATTCGCTTGGAGGGAGGTCGGGCACTGCTCATTGGCGGTTGTGTGCGCGACATACTTCTTGAGAAGCAGCCGAAGGATTGGGATCTCGAGGTCTACGGCGTCGACCCCGAGCGTCTGCGTGAAATTTTGGATCGTTTCGGCAGCGTTAACGTGGCTGGTGAAGCTTTTACCGTTTACAAACTCGGCCCTGATCTGGATGTCTCAATCCCACGTCGAGAGCGAAAGTCAGGTCGCGGTCATCGAGCATTTGTGATCGAAGGTGATCCGGGCATGACGTTTGAAGATGCCAGTCGCCGACGCGACTTCACAATCAACGCAATTCTTTGTGATCCGCTTACAGCTGAATTGATAGACCCTTACGGCGGTCAGGAAGATATCAAACGGCGAAAACTGCGCGCAGTCTCCGCTGAAACATTTGTCGAAGACAGTCTTCGAGTTTTAAGGGCGGCGCAGTTGGCCGCTCGTTTTGAGTTTGAGCTCGATCCGGAAACTGCACGACTTTGTCGCACGATAGATTTGTCGGATCTTCCGAGGGAACGGGTCTGGGGAGAAATGGAAAAGCTGCTTGTGAGCGCGAACCAGCCCTCGATCGGTATCGAATTGCTGCGCTCGTTGGGTGTGACTGAGCAACTATTCCCCGAAATAAAAGCGCTGGAGGGCGTGCCACAGGACCCTGAGTGGCATCCGGAGGGCGATGTGTTCGTCCATACGAAACTTGTGGTCGATCGCGCACACGATCTCATCGAAGAATTACCCTATGGAAAGCAGGTCACTGTCATGCTAGCGGCGCTGGCCCACGACTTCGGTAAACCCGCAACGACAGAATTCATTGAAGGTCGCTATCGATCGCGTGGACATGAGGAGGCGGGAGTTGCTCCGACGGAGAGTTTTCTTGAACGTCTCAACATTCATACTCTGAGCGGGTACGACGTGCGCGCTCAGGTGATTGCCCTGGTAAGAGAGCATCTCAAACCAGGTGAGTTTTACAAAAAGCGTGACGAAGTAGGTGAAGGCGCTTTTCGTCGTTTGGCGCGAAAGTGTGAACTGGATCTGCTTTATCGGGTTGCCAAAGCCGATTCGCTCGGCCGCAATGCGCACTGGGTCCCGCGAGAGAAATGGTATGACTCAGTTGCGCAAGAGTGGTTCATTCAACGTGCAAGAGAGTTGGCGGTGGAGCGGCAGCCACCAACCCCGATATTACTGGGCAGACATTTACTCGAGATGGGCCTTGAGCCTGGTCCAAGGATTGGAGAGATCACTCAGGTAGTGTATGAGATGCAATTAGATGGTCGTGTCAAAACCTTGGAAGAAGCTCAAGCAGCCGCAAGTGAGCTCATTTCACTGCAAAGCGGAAATAAACAACCGCTATAGTAGTAGCCGATTAGCGAAAACGATCCACGAAATCACACTAAACGACACGAAGGGACCCAATCTTTTTCGTGCGGTTTCGTGTAACTTCGTGGATCGGTGTCTTTCGTCTTGGTTGGCTTTAAGTCTACCTACTAGGGTTCGGGTTGTTGCTGGGTTACGCAGTGAATAGTGCCCATGCCCCAGACCAGCGGTTCACAATTGATCCCTACTACTCGCCGGTCGGGAAATAGATTCATAATGATCTCCAAAGCCCTTTTGTCGTTAGCGTGTCCGAATATCGGAGCTAACACGACGTTGTTAGCGATGTAGAAATTTGCATAACTGGCTGGAAGGCGATCAAGTTGGCGGGAGGAAGTATCGTTCGAAGCCCCGACCACGCCCGGCATCGGAAGCGTCACGATGTCAAAAGGTCTACCGTTAGCGTCCTCGGCACTTTGTAATCGGTGAAGATTCTCTTTTAGTAAATCATAATTGGCATCGGTTGGATCGTCTTCAACAGCACAAACGATGGTGGTGGCTGAAGCGAAACGCGCGATATCGTCGATATGGCCGTCCGTATCATCGCCTACAATTCCTTCGCCGAGCCAGAGCACTTGCTGAACACCCAAATACTCTTTCAAGTAGTGTTCTATCTCACCCTGACTCAATTCGGGATTGCGATTTGGATTTAGCAGACACTGCTCGGTGGTCATCACCACGCCTGCCCCGTTGACCTCGATCGATCCCCCTTCCATAACGATTCCCGGCGTAAATCGTGGCACTCCCAAGTGACTCTCCAGTTGCTGAGGAATTGAGTCGTCATGCTTAAGTTCTTCGTACTTATTTCCCCACGCGTTGAAGATCCAATCGTTGTAGGCGCAGTGGTTCTGAGAATTGATTATGAAGTTGGGGCCATAATCCCGGATCCATGAGTCGACTGTGGGTATTTGATGAAAACGAATATTTTCAGAACCTGCAAAATTGCAACGACTACGCACCACTGCTTCCGTTGCCGCATCGTCAACCAGTAGATTCACGGTTTCGTGGGGAGTAAGCGCGGCCATCATTTGGAGGAAGATATCCTCAACCAGTGGTACTCGATCGGGCCAGGTCAAAGGATCTTTGGGCCACGTAAGCCAAGTTGCCTGATGCCGTCGCCACTCGGCTGGCATGTGGTAACCGAGTTCAGCAGGGGTCGGTTTTTTCATCACTTGACGGAGGATGACTCAAGAAATCTTGCGGAGAGAGGGCTATAAGAGTCGATGCGGCGATCGCGAAGGAACGGCCAATTCTGTCGCGTCTCTTCGATCTTGCTGAGATCGCATTCGACCACCATCACTTCCTCTTTATCGGCAGATGCTTTCGCAATAATGCGACCGAACGGATCGGCGACGAACGACTGTCCCCAGAAGGTAAGATTACCCTCACGTCCAACTCGATTCACTACCACTACGAAAATACCATTAGCGATCGCGTGCGCGCGCTGAATAGTTTCCCAGGCGGAATGCTGGGCGAGGTTCATTTCTTCCTTTTCTTCAGGCAACCAACCGATCGCCGTGGGATAGAACAGAAACTCGGCTCCGGTTAAAGCTGTCAAACGAGCTGCTTCCGGGAACCACTGGTCCCAGCATACCAATGCGCCGACTTTTCCTGCGCTGGTCTCATGCGTTTGGAAACCCAAGTCGCCAGGCGTGAAATAAAACTTTTCGTAATAAAGCGGATCGTCGGGTATATGCATCTTGCGATACTTCCCGACTGTCTTTCCGTTGGCGTCGATGATCACAGCGGTGTTGTGATAGATGCCTGCAGCACGTTTCTCAAAAAGTGATGCAACGATCACGACTTTTTTCTCACGCGCAACTTTGGAGAGCGCTTCCGTCGAAGGTCCAGGAATGGTTTCCGCGAGCTTAAAAAGTTCCGTGTCTTCGGTTTGGCAAAAGTATTGTGACCGGAATAGCTCCTGTAGACAGACAATGCGCGCGCCTTTTTTCGCCGCCTCGCCAATACGCGAGACTGCTTTTTTGAAATTCAGTTCCGGCCTTTCATCGCAACTCATCTGCACCAGGCCGACGGCCACAGTGTTTGCTTTTGATTTTTTCGGCATGAAAGCGAGTATATCAAAGCAGGTTCCGTTTTGCTGTGGCGCTCTGGCAAGGGTGCAGGCTCGCCTGATCAAGCTGACCAGACTTGATCCCCATTCTTTGCTGAGTGATTTCCAAGCTGAGGCGGGGAGAGGTCTCCTTCCTCAGTTGCAATTTAACGTGAGTACTCTTTTGAAGGTCACACCGCGTCTGGGCATTGGATTTGGACATTGGACTTTGGACTCGGTAAGATGACCGGTCAATTATTCACCCCAAATCCGAAGAGAGAAATCTAATGTTTGAACTCGAACTTACCGACGACCACAAGGCCCTGCAACAAACTGTGCGCGAATTTGCACAGAAAGAAGTAGCCCCTTTCATTAAAGACTGGGATGAGAAACAGGAGCTTCATCCTGAGATACTCAAGAAAATGGGCGAGCTAAATCTGCTTGGTGTCTGTATCCCTGAGGAATACGGCGGCGCCGGCTTTGATTACATTTCCCTGGGCCTCGTATGCGAAGAGCTGGAAGCGGTTGATACTTTTCTCCGTGTTGTTATGTCCGTCCACACCGGGCTCAACTCATTGACTCTCTACTCGTGGGGCACGGAGGAGCAGAAGCGCAAGTATCTGGTTCCTCAAGCCAAAGGTGAAAAGTTAGCCACGTACGGTTTGACCGAACCAGGCGCAGGTTCGGACGTCGTTGGTTCGCGTTCTACCGCTCGTCGTGAAGGCGACGAGTACGTTCTTAACGGCGAAAAAATGTGGATTAGCCTCGCCGACCTGGCCGACAACTTTCTATTTTTCTGTTGGACTGACGAAGAGAAGCGAAGGAAACGCGACCACAGCGGTATGTCATGTTTCATAGTTGAACGCAGCGTGAAGGGATTTTCCTCCGGAACTATTCACGGCAAGCTTGGCATTCGGGCTGGTAACACAGGCTATTTTTCTTTACAGGACGTTCGAGTTCCGAAGGAAAACCTGGTCGGTGAAGAGGGGGAAGGATTCAAGATAGCA
>DASSCG010000064.1:0-4655 GCA_035697925.1 Pyrinomonadaceae bacterium | reverse complement strand
CAGCCCGGAATACACCAGGGACTATAACGAGATTAAAAGCCTGGGTTCCCTCAACAGCATTGACCGCACCCCCGAGCAGACCGACTTGGCCCATTTCTGGAACTCTAACTTCGTGGTGCTTTTAAACACACTCCTTCGGGACATTGACGCCGCGCACGTCGACAACATTAGTGACAGCTCCCGGCTCTTTGCCCTGGCTGAGATGTCGATGGCCGATGCGGTAATCACCGCGTGGGAAAATAAGGTCTTCTACGTTAACTGGCGACCGATCACAGGCATCCGGGAGGCGCACACCGATGGCAACCCGCGGACGGCCAGAGAC
This sequence comes from Pyrinomonadaceae bacterium, assembly GCA_035697925.1. Classification (GTDB taxonomy): domain Bacteria; phylum Acidobacteriota; class Blastocatellia; order Pyrinomonadales; family Pyrinomonadaceae; genus PSRF01. The sequence goes on along the minus strand of DASSCG010000064.1, from coordinate 4,333 downwards.
GAGAACTGGCTGCCTCTGATCCCCACTCCACCCTATCCCGACCACACCTCGGGCGCAAACAACATTACCGCCGCTGCGACCCGAACGCTCGCGCTCCTCTTCGGTAACCACGTGAGCTTCTCAATAACAACTACCAACCCGGGGCCTACCGTGGATGACACGCGCGATTACATCCGCTTCTCGGATGTGCAGCTTGAGGTGGTCGACGCCCGTGTCTATCAGGGAATTCACTGGCGCTACGCGGACGAGGAGGGGCGAAAGCAGGGCCGACACATAGCCCAATGGGCCTTCAGCCACTTCCTGAAGCCTCTGGGCGGCAATTGATTATGATGATCACGATGTTCATCATCATCATCATAACGAGTAAAAACCACGCATCTGTATTAGGGGGCAGGTTTCGAACCTGCCACCCTAAATCTGTGAAGAGATAAGCATCAGTATTAATGTCCCAATTGCCATGCCTTGAGAGAATCAATCGGATAGATCAACATTAGTATTTCCAGGAGCAGGCTGTCTCTAATCCAGATAAGCAACACCACTTCAGTTATCGCGAAGGTAACTAGTGATCGTCGGAATCCAAGCTTCTGCGCTACCAGGAATCCGACTCCGCACATAGCCACGTCGCCAAGTGAGTTGGCTACGGAGTCGCCGAAATATCCCAGGGCCGCTGTTGCTTCGCGATAACGCTGAATCGTAAACTCAGTATTCTCAAACACTTCCCAGATCGCTTCGAGCAAGATCGCGATAACGAGCTGCCAGAGCTGTGGCACTCGAGGAAGTAGCCATGAGAGCAGCCAGAAAAATGCGAAACCATGTAGCACGTGCGTGAAAGCATAGGGATCTAAAAGGTGTTGAGAGTTATGAGAGCTCCAAATATCTCCCACCCAGGGAAAGGCCTGCCCACACGAGCACCACCACGAACGGCCCTGGTAGCGCAGTTGCAACATTGCTGCCGTCAAAACGGCAAACAGAGCAAGCAGCGGCCATAAGAGTCGAGCTGACGTTTGAATGGTATTTTTCAGTTTCTTTTGAGCCACGGATTGCTAGGTGCGTGGCGTAGTTCGAGGTTTGGCTTTAACATTGAAGCCACGAACTGGTACCCGCCACAAATAAATTGTACGGAAGAGATTCTTTTGCCAGGGGACCCTGATCTTCTGTTCCGGCACCCAGTCTCCCATATGAAAGTCATGTGACAAGATGCGAGTTCCGGGCCTCAGCTCTCGTAACAGTTTTGGTCGCAGAAGAAGATTTATTTTGTTTGAGAGGTAGAGCGTAACAATCGAAGCCTCGCTGATGTTTGCGCGAAACATGTCAGCATTGCGGAAGCTTACCAGGTTTTGAACATTTCCCTGCCGCGCTCGCTCTTCGGCGACCGCCACCAGCTTAGGATCGATTTCAATTCCCACAGACCGAATCCCATGTTGCTGAGCTGCCATTATGGGAATGCGTCCGTCGCCACTTCCCAGGTCGTATAACACGTCCCCCTTCTTGATGTCGGCCAGAGTCAACATCGCATTAACAGTCTCGTCTGGGGTTGGGTAATAGATGACATCCGGTTTTCGCAACCCAGGTTTGCGTTTGTTTGATTTTGTGCGTTTGGGAGCCTGGCCCACGGGGTTTTGAACGGTTTGGGCAGCTTGTACTACTTGCCGTTCAATCCACGGCCCGGTGAGGATTGCAGGGGCTGATTTCAATGAAAGGGAGGTCGCCGTAAATAATAGGAAAGAGAGCAGGAATAAGAGTTTTGTCATAAGTCTTAGGCTTGTCGAGTCGGGCTTAGTTCAGCGATAGGTGCTGTGCTACTATCCGACCAATCCAGCTGACCCGCAGTAGTTGGTTCAACTTTACACTAAGGAGTATCCCCCAATGGTTCGCAAGTCCCTTTTGTTGCTTAGCGTCCTAATGCTCGCAGCGACAGTCCTGAATGCACAGGTAGCAGAAAAGCAGCCAGAAAAGAAGGCTGCGAAGATTACCGGATACGTTTTAGATGTGCATTGCGCCACCGGCCTTGATGTCAGAGACAGAGAGCATCCGGTTTCCTGCTCCTTGCAAGACAAGTGTGCGGAAAGCGGTTTTGCGGTGGTTGCCAAAGACAACCTCTACAAGCTAGATGAGAATGGCAACAAGCTGGCTCTGGAAATTCTTAAAGAGACAAAGACGAAAAAAGGCGTCGCGGTTACGGTCGTAGGCACCATCAATAAAGGCGTGCTGTACGTAGACTCGATGACAGAAGTGCCCCCAGCAAAGTGACTTTGGTCTCACGGTTCATTCAAAACTCACACAGTTGCAACCTGACCCTGATCATCGACTGCCGCAATTGCATCAATCTCGATAAGAAATCCATGATGGAGTTCTTTGGTCGGAATAACTGCTCTGGCCGGACGATACTCTCCCATCATTCGCGAGTAAACCGCATTTACTCGCTCCCATAAACCGATGTCCGCTACAAAAACGGTAACCTTGAGCGCCAGACTTAGGTCGCTGCCGGCGGCTTTCAATATCTCGCGGACATTGCTGAGCGCCTGTTCCGTTTGCTCTTCAATCGAGCCGAGTTTTCGTGCACCCGTTTGCGGATCAATCGCGAGCTGACCTGCCACAAATACTAAACCATTGTAAACAACTGCCTGGGAGTAGTGACCTGCGGGCGTAGGCGCATTGCCAGTTTGAATGGTTTTGATTTTCATAGGACCGGCATCTTATGCGGGGACCAAACCTAGGTCAATTATCAGTCATGAATGATTACCTTTAACCCGCAAGCTTCGCTTTCACTATTTCACTAATGGTCTTTCCGTCAGCATTCTTGCCTGACAAGGCTGCTTGCGCAGCTTTCATCACCTTGCCCATATCTTTCAGTGAGGTAGCACTGGTCCCGGCAATAGCGGCAGCAACCGCTTGTTCGATCTCTTCAGTTGAGGCTGCCTGCGGCAGGTAGGCCTCGATTACTCCGATTTCTGCCTTTTCCTTGTCTGCCAAATCCTGGCGGCTGCCCTTCTCGTATTGTTCGACTGAATCACGTCGCTGTTTGACCATCGAACGAAGCAGCCCAGCCATTTCTTCCTCATTAAGCTCCCGACCTTTTTCAATCTCACGATTCATTATTCCAGCTTTAACCATCCGTAAGGTCGAGAGTCGGGCGGCATCCTGTGCTTTCATTGCCACAGTTAAGTCTGAAACGATCTTTTCTTTTAGGCTCATCGTTAATAAGTTCCTCCGTTATTGCAATGTCTCGGCACCTTATGGGGTTAGCGTTGGAACAGTTAGCCCGGGTGTGATTCGCTTGGCCGATACTAACTCCAGTAACTCGCCAGCCATCAACCGGTGGCCCATGTGACTGGGGTGAATTAACTCGTCAAACCAACCTTGATTCGACGGATAAGCAGCTTCCGTCAGTTCGATTACTTCAAGGAATGATATCTCTTTCCGCTCCATTTCAGCACGCAACACCTTACGATAGCGGGCCATCAACTCAGCCTCGGTCGGATTAGTGATCTTGTCGCGGTAGGGTGCTGCGATAACTATAACTCCGGCTCCCCTTTCGCGCGCCAGAGTGATAATTTGACTCATGTTCATGAGGTACTCAGCCTCGGACACTCGCGGAGCCGGCCACTTCTTTGCTCCGCCAGCAGTACTCGACTGCCTCTTTGAGCGTAACCACCGGGTTGCGTGTGCAAATGCCTGGCTGTGATCAATGAGCCAGCGTAAAGCGACTGCGAACGAATTAGTCTTGATGGCTTCGCGGTCGGGTGCATCGCTGAGGCTGACATCGTTCCAACCGAAACTCACTATCAGGAGATCCGGACGGAACTTATCAATATCGCGCCTAAGCCACGCAAGTCCCTGGTGACTGGTATAACCGGGGACCGCCATCGTTATCACTTCAATCGTTCGACCAGGATTTGCGGTCCGCAGATTCTTCTCCAGCAACTTCGGATAGGGAAGCCAATCCGGATCGAAATCGGTTGGACGTTCAGGCCAGACTGGAGGTACACGATACCCAAACGTCACCGAGTCTCCCAGGCAGACAATTCTTACAGCGCCAGGGACCTTCGCTTTAATCTCGTCTTCTTCGCGAAGGTGTTGATTGTTGGTTGAAAGTACCGTGAAATCCCAAACCGCATTGATCAGGTTTGGCTTAAGTCGCCATAACAGCAGCGGGTCACCTTCGAAGATGCCCGACTGTTGAGCACCAACCTGCTTTTGCTGCTGGGGGGCCACAACGAACAAATCGAGGCTGGCTAGATGTGGAAGCGTTACTCGGGCGCCCACCTCGATCAACGCGGAAAAGACAATTGCGATCAAAAAGATGGTTGAGACTTGCAGGAGCCATCGCTTG
>DASSCG010000063.1:0-7466 GCA_035697925.1 Pyrinomonadaceae bacterium | reverse complement strand
TAGATCAGGTAACACAATTCAACCAGCGCCGAAGGCGCGACATAAGGTAGCCAGGGGCAAGCGGCTTTGCGCGCCGCCCCTGGATTGAGCCCTAAATATAAGAGCGCCCTGAAGGGGCGCCATATATGAAACCTCAAGCTCGGAATCATCGACCATCCAACCAATCTGTCTCGGCTATTGCGCCCCTTCAGGGCGCGGTGAAAATTGTGGACCCGATCCAGGGGGCGGCGCGCAAAGCGCTTGCCCCTGGCTACCTTATGTCGCGCCTTCGGCGCTGGTTGAATTGTGTTACCTGATTTAGAGGCTTGCCTCTTGTTATCTATTTCGTACCTTCGCCGCTTCTTCTCTTATCAATCATGAGATAGGAGACAATTCCCGCACCCATTGCCATACCTGCGCAGATGAACATTGAGACGCGAAAGCCTGAAACGAACGAGTCATGAATTGCCTCCTGCGCAGCCCTCCGCGTTGTCGTGTCTAGCGGTTGGTCCAGGTGATTGATATCTACTCCAGCGAGTTTAATTCGCTGTTGGTACAGATATGTGCGCGTCGATTCAGGTATGTCCAGAAGTTCTAGCCTTGCTTCAAGTTCCCTGCCAAAGACCTGCAGCATTACCACTCCTAGAACAGCAATGGCCAACAGGCCGGCCACGCGAGAAACAGCGTTGTTGATGCCAGAGGCCACCCCCGCCTGTGTCTCACTTACAGAACTCATGATCGTGGTGGTGAGTGGTGCAACGCTGATTGCCATGCCGAGGCCAAGCACAACTACACCAGGCAGAAAACCAGACCAATAACTCGCATGGGTTCCGGGAATTGCAAATAGCGCGTAACCAGCCGCCGCCACAAATGGTCCGATTGTCAGGGGCAATCGCGCCCCGTAACGTTCGATGAGACCTCCTGACCAACGTGAAAGAGAGAACATGAGCAGAACGAATGGGAGCAAGGCTGCCCCCGCTGCAGTCGCGGAAAATGACTGAACCTGGATCAAATTAAGCGCGAGAAAGAAAAACCCTCCACTAAGCGAGAAGTAAAGCAGAAGTGTGAGGAGATTTGCTCCCGTAAAATTGCGTGAGCGAAATAACTTCAGCGGCAACATCGGCGCCTTTGAGCGCAGCTCGACAAGAACAAAACCAATTAACGCGAGTATTGCGCCGATGAAAGCGACAACAACCAATGGCTCGCTGAAACTAAGTCGAGATGATTCGATTAGACCATAGGTCAGTCCACCCAAGCCCAAAGTCACCAGCAATGCTCCTGTCCAATCGATCGACCCCGCCCTGGTTCTGGATCTGCTCTCGGGAACATGTCGCAAAGCGATGAATATCACGGCTGCTGCCAGAGGGATGTTCAGGAAAAACACAGCACGCCAGGAGACATTCTCTATCAACCAGCCACCGAGCACCGGACCTATCGCCGTGGTCATAGCCGAAAATCCTGACCATGTACCGATCGCTCGGCCTCGCTCCTCTACCGGAAATGAAGCGCTAATGATCGCAAGACTACCGGGAACCAACAACGCGCCACCGACTCCCTGCACAGCACGCGCAAATACTAGTTGGTCAATGCCGGGCGAAAGTCCACACCAGATCGATGCGAGAGCGAAGAGCGAGACTCCGATGAGAAACACGCGCCGTCGCCCATAGTGATCGCCCAGCGAACCACCCACTAGCAGCAAGGCTGAAAGAAACAGGGAATATGATTCGACTACCCACTGCACGCCAATTGCGGTCGCATCCAGATCCTTTTGCAGTGCCGGTAGGGCTACGTTAACTACCGTTCCGTCAATAAAAGCCATGCTCGACGCGAGGATCGTGGCTGCGAGGACCCAACGTCCCTGCTTTGTTGTGGAGTTATGTGCAGTATCGCGTGCCAGAATCTATCCCCTCACCGAATTTCCAAAGAACAGGGATTCTATCGGCTTTGTCAAAGCCTCTATCAAGACGGCCTGAGCCCCGTGTGTAAAATGGCATCAGAGGTTGAGTAACCGTTTCAACGGCACCAACATACTTGGCTCACCCACCTGCTTTGCTCCGTAGGAGCAGCATGTTTATAGCCTAGGGCCACTAAATAATAGTTCGCTCCGTCAGGAGCGACATGCCAAGGGTGCTTGTACATTGCGCTCCTACGGAGCGCCAGGTTGTCACGTAGCTAAAAGCTATAAACATGCTGCTCCTACGGAGCAAAGCAAGTGAGCCAAGTATGTCCGTGACGTCTCAACGGTTTCTCGTACCGCTTGGCAGCGACTCCCAGTGCTCAATTGGCCCTAAGCGCCCTAACATCGAGAGCATACAGTTAAAACGGTTCTGGGTTTTAGAGTTGCCGGCTGACACCGGGCTGAAGCCCGGTGTGAATGAGAGCGGACCAGGATTAAACCTGCCGCAAGGCAGGCGCTCAGTTATGTTTTCAAAACCTCCTCTGGTATTTTATCGTTAAATAGAAGTTCATCAGCGCCTGCCACCATTTGGGAGTCAAATGTCCACTGCTGAAGCGACGCTCGAAACACAAATCAAACAATCGCGCGCAACCCTCGATGCGTGGGTACGCGAGGTCGTTCAATGGCACTTCAACCCAGAGACTGGATGCCCCTTTTGGTTGGATTACGCTCAATCACTGGGCTTCGAGCCGCGAGACGCAATTCAGACTTACGATGACTTATCCATCCTGGGACCGTTTCAGGATGAATGGTTGCGCGGTGGTCCGGTGCGCCGATGGGTTCCAAAGGCCTATGCCGGCCGGCCAGTCTATACGTTCGAGACCGGAGGCAGCACCGGCGTTCCAAAATCCCGGATTAACATCGAAGACTTTCGTCTCGATTACGAAGCCTTCAGCGGGACCCTTCCCGACGAGTTCTTTCCCAAAGGATCTGACTGGTTGTCTCTCGGTCCAACTGGTCCGCGGCGCTTGCGGCTAGCGGTGGAACACCTGGCCCAGTATCGCGGCGGCATCTGTTTCATGGTCGACCTAGATCCACGTTGGGTCATCAAGCTATTGAAGATGGGCCAACCGAAGATGGCCGAACAATATAAGCAACATGTGATTGAGCAAGGCCTTACATTGCTGCGTGCCCATGACAATATTCGTTGCTTGTTTACTACCCCCAAACTGCTGGAAGCGTTGTGCGAGAAAGTGTCACTCAAGAAACTCGGTATCACCGGTGTCTTTTGTGGCGGCACTGAGATGACGCCACAGTTTCATCGTTTCGCAGTCGAGGAGTTGCTTGACGGGGCATATTTTGCCGCGACCTACGGCAATACCTTAATGGGTCTGGCCGTACACAAGCCGCGCATCCCAGAAGACAATTACGCCATCATCTACTACCCGCCGCTCCCGCGAGCGATGATTGAGGTGGTAGACCCAGATAATCCTGAACGCATCGTTGAATATGGCGAGACCGGTCGTGTTCGCTTAACGACGTTGACTAAGGAGTTCTTCATGCCGCGCTTTCTGGAGCGCGACGCGGCAGAGCGTGAGCCGCCTTGCGAACTTTACCCGTGGGATGGTGTACGCAACGTGAGACCCTTCGCGGGGTTGCAAGGCACCGTCGTAGAAGGGGTGTACTGACATTGCCGATTGCCGATTGCCAATTTCCGATTGGATCTGCAGAGGCACTTGAGCCCCCGACGGCGCGACAGTACTCCTGCAGGAAACCCTTAACCAACGTAACTGAAACCTGAGTCGCGGAGCCAACCAATCGGCAATTGGCAATTGGACGTCGACAATGATTAAAATTCCTTTACTTCGTCACGGTGAACCGTACACCAGCCTTGATGTTGCGACGATTCCACACCACCAAACACGCGAAAAGTTTGTCGAGGTCAGCCAGGCCAACGCGGGCCTGATTCGACGAGATCTTCGCGATCAAGTGACAACCCGCTCCAGACTGGCGCGCTTTTCAACTGCCGAGTTAGTCGACATATGTCGACGAGCAGCGGACCACTTTGTGAACGACACGCTTTTGCTGGGTGAGCAACCGCAGACTCCAGAAGACTATGTAAAGCAGGTCTCGGCGACGACTGGATTGCCACACGTGATGGTCCGAAAGAACATGCAGAAGATCCGCAGCATGTTCGCTGAAATGCAAAATGTGCTGAACGGACTGACGCGCAAGATTGATTGGGAAGTTCTGGACCGTGGCTTCGGAGAAGTTGAGGGCCACTCGGTAAGTTTTTTCCCTTGCGCCGAGTCCCTGGGAGTCGTACTTCCAAATAATTCGCCGGGTGTGCATTCTCTTTGGATTCCAGCCTTCGCGTTAAAAATGCCGCTCGTGCTAAAGCCAGGAAGTGCGGAGCCCTGGACTCCCTACAGAATCGTGCAAGCATTAATTAAGGCGGGCGCGCCAAAAGAGCCCTTTAGTTTCTTTCCAGCGGATCACGGAGGCGCGGGCGAAATCCTCCGCAATTGTGGAAGGGGCATAATGTTCGGAGATACGTCGGCGGTCGGTGTCTGGGAAAACGATCCCCGCGTGGAGATTCACGGCCCGGGTTACAGCAAGGTCATCCTGGGCGAAGACTGCGTTGATGAATGGGAGAAGTATCTGGATGTGATGGTCACTTCCATTGTGGAAAATGGTGGCCGCTCCTGCGTTAATGCCTCAGCTGTTTGGACTCCGGCGCACGCCGACAAAATCAGCGACGCATTGGCTGAACGAGTGGCGAAAATCTTTCCGCGCGCGGCTGAAGACGATGCTGCACAATTGGCTCCATTCGCAGATCCCAATGTCGCTGCGCGCATTTCACAAATTATCGATCAAGGACTTACGGAGCCGGGCGCTCGCGATGTAACCGCCGCTCATCGCGTGGAAGAGCGATTGACAAAGTGGAACAATTGCTCGTACTTGCTTCCGACAATAGTTCATTGTGCACATCCAACCCATCCGCTCGCGAATAAAGAGTTTCTATTCCCCTTTGCCAGCGTCGTTGAGGTTCCACAAGCGGAGCTTACAGAAAATCTGGGACCCAGCCTGGTAGTGACCGCAATTACTCGGGACCCGGCACTCGTTCAGCGTCTAGTCTCCTCCCCTAATGTTGATCGCTTGAATGTGGGCCCGGTCCCCACAAACCACGTAAGTTGGGATCAACCACACGAGGGCAATCTCTTCGAACATCTCTACGCGCGGCGGGCGTTCCAACGCGCAGCGTCTTTCTGAGAGCATTTTGAGAATTCTGTATTTAACAGGTGGCGCCGGGCAGATGTATTGCGGAAGTTGTCTGCGTGACAACGCTCTGGCGGCGGAGTTGATTGCCCGGGGTCACGACGTAACGCTTCTCCCGTGCTACACGCCTACGCGCACGGACGAAACCAATGTCAGCCAGGAGAAAGTCTTCTTCGGCGGCATCAGTATGTATCTTGAACAATACGTTCCGATCTTTCGAAACTCACCTCGCTGGCTCGATCGTTTGTGGGACTCCAAGCCACTGTTAGCGTTCGCCTCGCGACGGTCGATCTCGACGAGTCCGAAAATGCTCGGAGAGATGACCGTTTCAATGTTGAAAGCTGAGGATGGCTTTCAGCACAAGGAGATTGAGAAACTAACTGACTGGGCTCGTCACGAGGAACCACCAGATGTGGTCAGTATTCCGTATTCACTTTTAATTGGATTGGCGAAGCCGATTAAGGATGCATTGAACCGGCCAGTTTGCTGCACGCTTCAGGGCGAAGATCTTTTCCTCGATGGTTTGCACGAGCCTTACAAGACGCACGCTCTCGATCTGATCCGTCAAAATATCAAGCATGTGGACGCGTTTATTTCAGTCAGCGATTACTATGCGGACTTTATGCCGGACTATCTGGGAATTCCACGAGATAAGATCCGTGTAGTTCCGTTGGGCATTAACCTGAAGGGATATGAAAAACGGAAGCGTGACTCATCGCAACCTTTCACCATCGGATTCTTTGCCCGCGTTGCTCCGGAAAAAGGATTGCATCTTCTAGCAGAGGCATACCGCCTTTTGCGCGCTGACGGGCGCCTTCCCGAGGCCCGGTTGGAAGCGGCGGGATACATCGCGCCCGAACATAAGGGTTATTTGAATGATATCGAACAAGCCATGAAGGGCGCGGGACTGGAAGCCGAGTTTCACTACCATGGCGTGTTGGATCGCGAAGAGAAGATTTCATTCCTCAAAAAACTCGATCTGCTTTCCGTCCCCGCAACCTACAACGAACCAAAAGGAATTTTTCTGCTGGAAGCAATGGCGTGCGGTGTGCCAGTGGTGCAGCCCAGGCGTGGCTCGTTTTCTGAGATCGTTGAGAAGACAGGCGGAGGTCTGTTAGTTGAGCCTGACAACGCAGCGAGCCTGGCCAGTGGGCTTCTGCAGATCTATCGGCAGCCCGCTTTGGGCGAGGAGCTCGGCACGACGGGATTTGAGAATGTGCGCCGGCATTACAGCGTTGCAGTGATGGCTGACCGTGCGTTGGAAGTCTATGAAGAAATAACTGGTCGCGAATTTGTGCCGGTGAACGCGGATCACGTCGAACAGCCAATACAGAAAACCGTTGCCATCTAGGAGCCACGATTGATCCGAGTCATTGTTTTCACGTTTGCCGGGAGGCAAGAAGTTCAGAGTTCAACCGGCTTTGCCCGAAAAGTCAGCTTTCGGTCTATTCAAGGTCTTTGCTCCGGAGGAGCAAGATGTTTATAGCCCCACATCACTCGAGACGTCCCGCTCCGTTGGGAGCGGCATGTAGACTGAACCCGCTAAGACACATTGCGCTCCTTCGGAGCGCTGGGCTAATTAAAAACGCGACGCTATAAACATCGTGCTCCTCTGGAGCACTTCGTTGTCGGACGTCGACCCGATCCACTTTTCGGCAAAGCGAGTTCAAACTTTAGGTTGTGATATCCAGCGGACAAGCTCAAGCTTGAACTCTAAACTACCAACGCATTTATTTCGGATCCGCGTTTTTCGGCGTACATCGGCGGCCAAGGTTCCTCGGAGGTTTTGTGCTTAAGGTTGAGAATGTCTCGAAGGAATATCCAGCTCCTAATGGACCACTCAAGATAGTTTCAGACATCTCGCTCCAGCTTGGTCGTGGCGATGCTCTATCGATCATGGGACCTTCGGGCAGCGGCAAGAGCACGCTCCTCTACATGATGGGTGCGTTGGAACCTCCCACCAGCGGCACCGTTACGCTAGACGGGAAAAATCCGTTTCAACTAAAAGAGAAAGACCTCGCTGCGTTCCGTAATCGCGAGATTGGGTTTATCTTTCAGGACCACTGTCTCTTGCCTCAGTGCTCTGTGATTGAAAATGTGCTCACTCCAACCCTGGTATCCTCGAGCGACGGCCACGACACGGAACGCGCCCGCCAGTTATTGACCGAAGTAGGGCTGAAAGACCGTCTCGAGCACCGACCTGCCGAACTATCAGGAGGTGAAAAGCAACGAGTCGCCCTTGCTCGCGCACTGGTCATGAAACCGCAACTCCTTCTCTGCGATGAACCAACCGGCAACCTGGATCACAAGG
>DASSCG010000062.1:0-3550 GCA_035697925.1 Pyrinomonadaceae bacterium | reverse complement strand
ATAGGATAAAAAACGAGAAGATTGGTTAGAAAATAAATAATCATGCGGCCGAGCGAATTGCCGCCGATTGTGAGTTTTCCTAATTGATAGAGGTTAAAGGAGACTATACAGGCCAGGGCAAAGCTCACTAACAGCTCGTATCTTTTGTTCCAATTCGTCAGCCATCCGAGGCCAACGAAAATAAGATTGGGGAAAAATTGCCTGTACTCATTTTGCAGCGCGAAGAGATCCTTTAGAGTCAGAACCTTTTGAGAGAGTTTTACGAAAAACTCGGCGTAGTACCACTCATCCCAGTAAGGCACATCAACACCGTACTTTAAAATTACTGTTAGGATGAGAACTGCGGGTATGATCGCCAGGCAAAAGGCGAACGCGCTAATGAATTTATATAATCGTGGCCTTGATCTCATGTTCTGGCTTCCTGTAGGACGTGATACTTTGAAACTCAGGCCGACCGATACCGCGTACACTGATCTAGAAGGGCTATGAAGAGTTTTAAACGCATCGCTGTTTTATTGACGACCGGATTCCTGGCCTTCGCACCGCCGGGAACATTGATTCTCCTGTTCATGATCATTTTAGGAGTCGTCGGTAATGTCTGGCTCGTGGCTGGCGGCACTCTGGGTGTCGTCTTGATTAGCGTCACATGGTTGATGATCTGGAGACGAAGCAGAAAAATAAACGAGGAAAAGATGCGAATCAAAGGGTGAACCTTACCAGCGCCGTCAAGATAAGCGCAACGCCCCTACGGCTCGGGTAGCGTAAGTGAAGTGGGACGACACCAAGGATATTGCCCACAATTATGTTGAAAACTGGATGGTTTGAGCCTTCATCGTTCAACCTGACTCATGGTGGCCAAGAATGCTGAAATAGTTTAGAATCCGGTTAGCTCGCAGCAGGGGGAGAGAGTCCCCTTCTCAAAAGCTCATAACGTTTCGGACAAAGCTTTGAAATCGACAAAATGGAAGAATACTCAGATCATTCACCCGCTGACGTCGCATGGTACCCGATGGTACCTATCCGGGACGTTGTCATTTTCCCTTTTACAAAAGTAGCTTTCAAAATTGGTCGCAAAGGATCTGTTCGGGCGCTGGAACAGGCCCTGGCTGCAGATCGGACCATCTATCTTGCTACTCAGCACGATGCTACCGTTGACGAGCCCTCTCCGGATCAGATCTATGGAGTGGGAACTCTCGGTCGCATCCTGCAATCTCAGAAGCAGGAAAACGGACAGATAAAGGTCGTAGTAGAAGGTCGCGAGCGCGCTACCACGGTTCGAGTAGAAAACACTGAGGGGACGTTCATGGCACTGGTGAAACGTGCTCCAGTTGTCAATGAAGAAAGTACCCGGCTGGACGCGCTTATCCAAAAGGTTGGTCAACTGGTTGAACAGCACCTTCGTCTAGCGCCGGATACGCAAACCGATGCATTGCAAACCGCTCTGCGCAACCCGGAACCTTCGCATTTGGCAGATGCATTAGCATCTCAACTGCGCATTTCCGTTGAAGACAAGCAGGGTTTGCTGGAATTGTTTTCGGCACAAGCTCGATTGCAGAGATTGATCGAGCTCCTCGAGATGGAAATTGAAAAACGCCAGCTCGACCGCACCATCCAAACCCGTGTCAAGCGACAGATGGAGAAGGCTCAGAAAGAGTACTACCTTAACGAACAGATCAAAGCCATTCATAAGGAACTGGGACGGAAAGACGAGAAAGCCGAACTCGAAGATCTGAAGAAGAAGATCGAAGAAGCCGGCATGACGGACGAGGCGAAAGAGAAAGCATTGCAGGAATTGCATCGACTTGAAGCGATGCCGCCAATGTCCGCCGAAGGAACTGTCTCGCGCACCTATATCGACTGGCTGGTCAATGTGCCCTGGAAGCAGAAGAGCAAAGAGATCAGGGATCTGAGCAAGGCTGAGGAGGTTCTAAACGAGGACCACTACAGTCTGGAAAAGATCAAAGAGCGAATTCTCGAATATCTCGCCGTTCGTCAGCTGGTAAAGAATCCCAAGGGCTCAATCCTTTGTTTTGTTGGACCACCAGGAGTCGGAAAGACCAGCCTGGGCAAATCTATCGCCCGTGCTACCGGCCGCAAGTTTGTGCGTTTGTCTCTTGGAGGCGTTCGAGACGAAGCTGAGATTCGTGGACATCGTCGCACTTATATCGGAGCTTTGCCTGGTCAGATCATTCAGATGATGAAGAAAGCGGGTACGGTTAATCCCGTTCTCCTGCTGGATGAGGTTGATAAACTTGGCGCGGATTTTCGTGGCGATCCGAGTGCAGCTTTATTGGAAGTTCTCGACCCTGAACAGAATCATACGTTCCAGGATCATTATCTTGATGTGGAATACGATCTCTCAAAGGTCTTTTTCATAGCTACTTCGAACGTGTTGCACACAATTCCGCCGGCGCTGCAGGACCGACTCGAAATACTTCGTCTCTCTGGTTATACCGAACGCGAAAAACTTGAGATCGCCAAGCGCCACCTGGTTCCCAAGCAAGCTGAGGGCAACGGTCTTAAGCCAGAGCAGTTTGATTTCTCAGACGAGGGCCTGCTTGAAATTATTCGGCACTACACCCGCGAAGCGGGAGTACGCAATCTGGAACGGGAAATCGGGTCCTGTTGCCGCAAGTTAGCACGCAAATTTGTTTCGGAGAGTGCAACAGCAGATTTCAAAGACACTATTGACGCCGAACGCGTCCGTGAAATGTTGGGCCCAATGAAATTCCGGCAGCAGGGTGTTGCGGCTGAGAGTGAGATTGGACTCGCGACTGGTTTGGCATGGACCGAAGTAGGCGGTGAGGTGCTGCAAATCGAAGCTACCCTTGTTAAAGGACGCGGCGGCGTGACTCTTACGGGCAAGCTGGGCGACGTGATGCAGGAATCTGCCCAGGCGGCACTTACCTGCATCAAAGCGCGCGCCGAAAGGCTGGCCATGAGTCTGGATTTTATTCGGAAACGTGACTTGCATATCCATATTCCTGAAGGCGCGATCCCAAAAGACGGACCATCCGCGGGCATCACCATGGCCACTGCAATGGCTTCTGCGCTGACTCGCGCAGCAGTTCGAAAGAACGTTGCCATGACTGGTGAGATTACCCTGCGAGGGCGCGTGTTACCGATTGGCGGGGTCAAAGAGAAACTTCTTGCCGCCCACCGCTTCGGGATCGACACCATCATTCTGCCCAAAGACAATGAGAAGGACCTGATTGAAGTGCCGGTGGAAGTGCGCGATGCCTTGTGTATCCATCTGGTCGAGACCATTGATGAAGTACTCGCGCTGGCCCTGGAGGACGTCTGCCCGACTGATGCTGCGACTCCGCACGAAGCAAAGACTCCACCACTGTGGACCACCGAGCAGCCTTCACACGGAATTCCAACAAGCTAAACAAGCGGGAAATCAACTTAAACTTGGATAGGCCGTTATCTTTCACGATGACGACCTCCCTGAGTGTGCCTGTCTACTCTTAACTCTTAATCTACTTTCCAGGAGACCCCATGAGCAAACACGATGATGCGGACTTGATTCGTAAGCTATATGACCTCA
>DASSCG010000061.1:0-3132 GCA_035697925.1 Pyrinomonadaceae bacterium | reverse complement strand
TAACCACCCTTCCCAACCTGCGAATTTGGCCCCCTCGATTGGTTGCACTTCCAATTTGGACCCTCAAATGACCAAATGAGAAATGACAAATGAAAATGATCCGGTCTCTTCGACCCAGCTCACTTCCGAATATAGTTCCGGTGGATCCATCTCTTCTGAGATCGATCCTGGGTCTCGAAAAGGATGTTCTTTTCGTCTTCGCGTGTCACAAGGCTAATTCGCGGAGTGATTTCTTTTTCTGACGCTCGACTCGTTTCAGCTTCCGCCAGGAATGTCTTGACACTCTCCGTTGTCGCCGGTTCGAACTTCAAATCCTTCTGAAGTTCAGCGATTGCTTCGATTGCATTCGCTTTCAGCAACTTTGGCCAGAGTTTCATGAATAGCTGGTTGGAAGCGTAAACGTCCGCGCTGTTGACCTCTCCGTTGATCGCGAAGACATAACCAATCACGTCGTTCTTTGCCTTAACAACTCCAGCCAGTGCACGTGTATAACCGGCTGCCGTTTCCTGTACTTTTCGATTTTCGACGGCAAGTTGCAAACTGGACTCGGAGACCGATGAATTTACTCGAGTACTCAAATTTTCACTGAGTTTATCCTGAGCGACTGTGACATTTTCCCAAACAGCGCCTTGGGATTTTGCACTCTTCGCAGCCATCTTAAGATCCTTGGTGGCCACCACCTCCGCAGAGCTGCTGAATACCTCGGCCCGCTCACCCTCGCGTTTGTTCCACCTGCCGGATTCCACGCAAAAAGCGGCGATCGCCATCTTCCCTGATTTTGGTGGCACGATCAGATCAACTGCCAAGACGCGGTCTTGTTGTCCTCCTTTGACGATATCTCCCGCTTGAACATAAATGTCCTGGTCCGAACGATTCTCAATCGAGAGCTCATTAACTTCCTTCGTCTCGTAAACCACGACCCTGTTCTGCTCCAGGGCCTCCTGTAACGTCAGGAAAGATTTGTTTTCGATCAGGTTCTTTCCATGAATGAGAAAGATAGTGAGGTTCTTATGCGTGAATGGACCAGAGATGCGGTAGTCACTCGCCGGCATCTCCGTGCCTTGCCCAGAATCGTCATCGCCCTTAGCGTTGGACTCACTCCGTACCTGGGCACTGATGAGCACTCCTAGAGGAACTGCAATAGCCAAAAGGACCATCGATAGGGTCAAAACAAATGTCTGTTTCATGTTCGTACTCCTCGGGTAGAGCCGATGCTGAATGAACAGCGTGTGCTAAAGAACCAACGGCTTGTCGTTACGGGCTGTTGATAGACATGCTGTAGTACCAGCGCTCAGCAAGTAATTTGGTACGGGGAGGCGAATCTCCTTCGCAGTGGCGGGTGATCTGGCACACGAATCCAATGACCTTCGCAGACTAACCTGCCGCACGAAGCCCTGCTGGTTCGGGAGACGACTTGTCTTGCAGTTTTAGAACGATGCTGGGGAGGTTTCTTGCGTTTGGACGGGCGACCGGCTCAAACCGTTGCCAGACTTGTGGATTTTAAGACGAAAGTTTGGTTCGGAGTTTAAAGTAGGACTTCATCAATCGAGATGGACCGTTGGGGCGTCGGCGTGGGGGACGAAACAACGACGGCAGCGGGCTTCGTACATGCCGGCGGCACCGACAGCGACGCGCTCTTCAGATTCGAAGATGCGCTGAGAGTAATTGGCAGGCTGGCCACACCTCATACAGATGGCATGCGTCTTGGTTATGTATTCAGCAATCGCCAGAAGCTGAGGCATTGGCTCCCATGGCTTCCCGGTGTAGTCCTGGTCCAGCCCTGCGATGATTACGCGCACACCCCGCTGGGCCAGTTGATTTGCAACATCAACCAGGGCGTTATCAAAAAACTGTCCCTCATCGATCCCGACCACTTCTGTTTCGGGATCGATCGCGGCCAGAAGTTCCGCAGCGGTGCGAATGTTGGAAGATTCATGGCGCATTTCTGAGTGAGACACTATGTGATCATTCGAATAACGTGAATCCACTTCCGGTTTGAAAACCTGGACCTTTTGTCGGGCGATTTTTGCACGTCGCAGGCGGCGAATCAGCTCTTCGGACTTTCCAGAAAACATGGCTCCGGCAATCACTTCCACCCAGCCCGGACCGTTACGTGGGGCCTGCATGGGTTCATCGTTTCCTTGAACAATCAACTCTTCCATTTCATGTCCTTTATCGCTGGTATAACTCACTATTGTAGAATGGCGCAAAGGCCGCGATCAGCGCCAGCTCAAAACTCAGCGAGCGCGTAACCAAGTCGCGCGAAAGCACTCCCCAGGCCCCCTCGCGACTGCGCGTATCTCGCTTGCCGGATACTTCATCAATCACGAGGCCCAACTCCTGTCGGCCTTCAATCACTTTTTTCGCTAAAGAGGTCGGAACCGAGATAGAAGGAGAGGCTCCAAAGGTTCCGTGTTTGCCGTCAGTGGCGTAAGCCCAGCCCCGGAGGAAGGTATGCCACTCGCCCTCGATCGAAATCGAGTGAAACCCACCCTCTAGTCCGACATAAATTTCAGCTTCCAGACGCTGGCTTCGAAGGACGTCGCGAACTGCGAGGGCTCTTTCTCGTGCGCCCTGCATCAACTCCCAGTCGGTTAAAGGCATTGCCGGAGCATTCGTACTGACTGCTCGCGCGACAACATTGGCATCTGCCCATGCGATGTCGATCTTAGCAACACGCGCCACACAGGCCCGTACTGCCATGATCTTGGCAGCCCGATCAGAGCCTAGAGCAATCGTTTTAACTGGGGACTGGGATGGCGACCGGTTCAAAATTGCCTAACTATCGACGGGAGTTACTCCACAACGAAACGCGTCAGAGGCTATAACAGAGCGGAGCTTGCGTCAAAGGAGGCGGGCTGCGCGGGACGCGGAGACGCGGAGACGGGGAGACGCGGAGATGCGGGGATGCGGTGGGATGCGGGGACGCGGAGATGCGGGGACGGGGAGACGCGGAGATGCGGGGATGCGGTGGGATGCAGTGGGATGCGGGGACGCGGAGATGCGGGGACGCGGAGACAACATGGAGACAGACAGGTTTACTTTGCAGGTACGGGTTAATTTGCATGTAAGGTTAATTTGCAGGTAAGGAAGGGTGGTTTACCCCCGCTTGAGTTTAATGAGCGACAGGCG
>DASSCG010000060.1:0-3653 GCA_035697925.1 Pyrinomonadaceae bacterium | reverse complement strand
ACCTCGAATTATCCCGCGTTGGGGCGTCGAACAATTGGGTATCCGACGCGCGTCAACCAGAACAAAATCCGGAACGCAAGTCAGGCCTTGAAATGCGCGCTGCATTGCGAGCAAGCCCGCGTGATAAATGTTCAGGCGGTCAATTTCCTCAACCTCGGCAAAACCATATGACCAGCAGACAGCATCTTGTTTGATTTGGTTAGCTAGTTCTTCGCGAGTTTCTGCGTCAAGAATTTTTTTTGAATCGTTTAGTCCGCGCAGCTTGTAATTGCGTGGGAGAATCACGGCTCCCGCGACAACAGGTCCGGCCAGTGGAGCCATGCCGGCCTCGTCGACTCCGGCAACGAAACTGTACCCTTCGGCCCAAAGCTCAATTTCAAAACGCAGCAGCGAATGCAGTCGTTGCCCCTCGGAGCGATTATTTCGCCAACGAGCCCGAATGCGCTTCGCCAGTTGTTGAGCTCCCTGTCGAGGATCAGTTTCAAGTGCTTCAACAAGTCCTTTAGGCACTGGCCGAACCCGATCGACAAAGAGGGCTTTTAGTTCAGGTATTGATTTTTCCAGGAGGGCTTCTAATGAAAGCATGTTAGGGTTCAGTGAATAAAATTCTAAAGCTCGCTAAAATTTTGGGCCGGGAGTTTTGCGGAATCCGCAAACGACGGTGCTATTCTAAAACGAAATTCCGCTGTCGAGCGAACGTAGAATATCATAAGCTGTTTTTTCAACAGCTACTCCTATGGAAAGCAACTCTCTGAGACTTTCACAAAGCAAACTTTCAAGCTCGTGGTTCCGGATCCTTGGATTGTTTCCATTAGCATTTTTCTTCGCTCAGGCTAATCACTATTGGAGAATTAATGAGCTGGGTCACATGCTCTGGATGTGCAACATCGGGAACCTTGTGTTGGCGATTGGACTCTTTCTCAATAATGCTCTCTTAATTCGAGTCGCAGTAATCTGGATGTTTCCAGGCTTGGCGGTTTGGTTAGTGTATGTTGCGCTCGCTTGGGGTATGTTTTTCTCGTCCACGCTAGCGCATGTTGGCGGAATGATCGTGGGCCTCGTTGCAATCAGACGAGTCGGAATGGACCAAACGGCATGGCGCTTCGCTCTGGGCTGGTACTTAATAGTTCAGTTCCTGTCTCGGCTACTGACGCCCGCCAACTTAAACGTTAATGTCGCCCACTCCGTAGAGGAGGGTTGGCGTCAGACTTTCAATGCGTACTGGAAGTTCTGGGTGGTTCTGACCGTCATCACGGCGTTGGTTCTGTGGTTGATAGGAACTGCGCTCAACCGAATTTGGCCATCCAAAATTCCGTCTAAACTGACTCCTCAACCTGGGTGAGATATCCTCGAAGACCGGCTTCGAAAGCTGTCTAAATTATGTCTTGGATGACACATATTCCGCACAAGGGACGGGTACATTCTTTGGCAGTCGAACAAGGGGAAGGTTTCCGATCCTGCGGGCCGCTTCATTGAAGCGGCTCGCGTTTCAATCAAGTTCCCAAAAAATCCATCAGCCTTGCCCCGGTTGCTAGATCTGTCCTCGGACAACCTGCCATAGATGAATCGGATTCTCCGATGAGAATCACACCACTGCCTTTTTTAGGGATAGTAACTGCCGTCGGCCTCGTTTATTTGTTGGCTGCACAGCTCGGGCTGTCACTAGCCTCTGTTCACATAAACGTTTCGCCCGTCTGGCCGCCGACGGGCGTAGCTATCGCTTCGCTATTACTCTTTGGACGCTCTTTGTGGCCGGCGATTCTTTTGGGCGCCTTTGTAGCGAATCTGTGGACGGGAGTGTCGATTCCTACAGCCTTGGGAATTGCAGTGGGGAACACGCTGGAAGCAGTGGTTGCAGTGACTCTGTTATCCCGTGGAAGAGGCTTCAACAAGTCACTAGATTCTGTCGTTGATGCAGTTCGTTTCCTGATCTTCGCAGTAATCCTGAGTCCGATGGTTAGCGCAACGATCGGAAACCTGAGCCTCTGCCTTGGTGGTGCAGCCGAATGGGAGCAGTTCGGCCGTCTATGGGCGACCTGGTGGTTGGGAGATGCATTTGGCGCTCTAGTGGTCGCTCCTTTTCTGCTGGCCTGGAGTGCGCCTTCGGAAAAGTCATCATCGAGATCAGTCGTGGAAAGCAGTCTGCTGCTGCTTTTTTTGTTTGCTGCCGCGATGATTGTTTTTGGCGGATGGTTTCCAGGCAGGGTCAAAGACTATCCGCTCGGTCAACTCTGTTTGCCATTTCTAATTTGGGCTGCCTTACGATTTAACTTGCGCGTAGTTACTGCGGCGGTGCTGCTACTGTCGGGCGTTGCGGTTTGGGGGACGTCCCGGGGCTACGGAGGTTTTGTTCACGAATCTCCCAACGAGTCTTTACTCCTACTCCAGGCTTTCGTTGGGGCCAGTGCTTTGATGACTCTAGTAATCTTCGCTGTAATCGGAGAACGAAAAAGAACCGAAGCTGCGAAGCTCGCACTTGCTGCAGAGTTACAACGAAATCGCCGGCGCATCGAGGACATCGTGGCTCACGTCCCCGGAGTCGTGTGGGAAGCCTGGGGCAAACCTGACGAAGCAAATCAGCAAATCGACTTTGTGAGTGGGTACGTCGAAAAAATGCTTGGGTACAGCGAAGAGGAATGGTTATCGACACCAAACTTCTGGCTGGCCATTGTCGCAGAAGAAGATCGAGAACGAGCTGCCAGGGAGGCAGCGGCAATTTTTAATTCTCGCGAAGGCGGAGTTACTCGTTTTCGCTGGATGACTAAGGAAGGCCAGGAGATCTGGGTTGAGGCACATTCCGTCGTTATTCATGACGAGAATGGTGAGCCGATTGGGATGCGAGGCGTGACGATGGACATCACTCCCGCTGTCCGGGCAGAGCAAGACCGATCTGAGCTCTTGAGACGCGAAAGGAATGCCCGGTCTGAAGCCGAAGAGGCGAACCGGTTGCGGGATGAGTTTCTGGCAACAGTGTCCCACGAATTACGAACGCCTCTGAACGCAATTATTGGTTGGTCGCGCCTACTGCATTCCGATCAGTTGGATGCCGGCGTGATAAAGCACGCGGTCGAGGTTATAGAGCGGAATGCTTGGGCACAGAAGCAAATTATTGAAGACATTCTGGACGTCTCGCGAATTATCACGGGTAAGCTACGCATCGGGCTTGCGCCAATTGAGCTTGCCAGCGTCGTCAACGCAGCGATTGATGTAATTCAACCCGCCGCGGATGCGAAGCAGATAAAAATTCAAACCACGATCGATCCCACAGTCCTGCGAGTGAAAGGGGACGCTGAACGTTTGCAGCAGGTGGTCTGGAATCTGCTTTCGAACGCCGTCAAATTTACGGATCCTGGCGGTATCGTCGAAGTTGCAATCAGGCAGCGAGGCAATAACGTGGAGTTGAATGTGTCCGATAATGGACCTGGGATCGCCTCCGAATTTCTCCCTCACGCTTTCGAGAGGTTCAGTCAGGCTGATAGTTCGAGTACCAGGCGACACAGCGGCTTGGGATTGGGACTGGCCATTGCCAGGCACCTGGTGGAACTACATGGCGGAACGATTAAGGCTGAAAACCGTGATCAGGGAACCGGAGCAGTATTGAGTATTACGCTTCCGGCGTTGCGCATGCCGCAGCCCACTTCGGACCCAAGCTC
>DASSCG010000059.1:0-3357 GCA_035697925.1 Pyrinomonadaceae bacterium | reverse complement strand
CCTGACGTGATGTTGAATTCGGGAACTCGCATGATTGAAGTTGGCACTACCAATCGAACACATCTCGAGGATTACCGGCGAGCGATCACAGAACGTACCCGGCTAATCATGCGGGTTCATCCTTCAAACTATCGAATCGTCGGATTCGCTACTTCACCTTCTCTCTCGGAGCTTGCGGAACTTGCCCACGGCAAGAATTTGATTTTGTTCGAAGATGCCGGTTCCGGAGTCCTGATGGATCTGGAGCGCTACGAACTCGGTGATGAACCTAAGATTGGAGATTGTATATCCCAGGGTGCAGACGTAGTTTCGTTCAGCGGTGACAAGTTGTTGGGAGCAACTCAGGCGGGCCTAATCGTGGGCCGCCGTTTGATCGTCGATCGCTTGCGCAAACACTCTTTGTACCGGGCATTGCGCGTAGACAAGTTAACCCTCGCGGCACTGGAAAGCACCCTTGAAGCACATCGTCGCGGAACGGCTCTGCAGGAAGTACCGGTGTTGCGCATGCTTTCAATGAGTAAGGCCGAGATCGCCTCCCGAGCGCAGAAGTTGGTTGAGGTTTTATCAGGAAATCCTCCGGTCGCTGAATTAATACTGGAGATCCAAGATGGGGAGTCCGCCGTCGGAGGTGGTTCGGGACCAGCCACTCACCCGCCCACGGTGCTGATTGCGCTTCGGCACCCGCGCCTGTCAGCAGACGAAATTCAGGGTCACCTGCGACAATCCAATCCCCCAATAATTGCTCGTATCGCCGAGGGAAGAGTCCTTCTTGATCTTCGCACGGTCGCCCTCTCAGATGAAGCCGAACTCCTCGATTCAATTCGCCAAATGGCCATAGAGGCTGACAGTTCCCACCCCTAGATTTCCTTTTCGTTGGATTAAACAATGTCTGACGTTGTATAATCCCCCGCCAACGCTCTGCGCCCGGTAGAGCGGTTCATCACTAACCTACCGTTTGGTTTTCAGTATCCCAATTGTCAAAGATGGCCCTTAAGTACGTATTTGTCTCCATAGGTCTGGCCCTACTAGGAGCGATTTTGGCGATTGGCGGCTTTTGGAGCAGCATGCCGGCTGGGCTTCAATACGCGTTTGTTGCAGTCGTCCTGGCAACTGCCGGGGTCCAGGCCTACCGGCTCTGGAGCAAGAACGCACGGCTTACCAGGAAGCTCATCGAGTCATCTACAAAACTTAACTCATTCACCGTTGCCGAAGCGCGGTCTAGACTTGAGAGCGGGCTGAAACTTTTGGATACCGTATTAACACTCCAGGAAGCCGTTCTGTTTCAACGCCAACGCGATGGAAACTTGGTTTCAGCAGCCCGGTTACGTGCGTCCACGACTAACTCGCTTGAGACAAGTAGAAACTCTACCTGGCGCCAAGGTATCACCCTTTGTGAGCGAGCTATCAAATCGGAGGAGATAATCACAGAGAAGTTCGATGATGGTGAGCCTGCCACCAGCATTGCTTTGCCACTCACTCACGAGAACCGTTCGGTCGGCGCACTTTTGATCAGAACCAATAATCGATTCGACGATGAAGATCGAACCCTGCTCTCAGCCGTTGGAGCCCAACTAGCACGCAGTCTCCAACGCGAAGAAGCGTGCAGATCGGCTGAAAATAACAATCGCACTTCGCTCTTATCTCTCCGCGCCGTCGACCGGCGACAT
The DNA here is from genome assembly GCA_035697925.1 of Pyrinomonadaceae bacterium. GTDB lineage: Bacteria > Acidobacteriota > Blastocatellia > Pyrinomonadales > Pyrinomonadaceae > PSRF01. The sequence continues at coordinate 1,690 of DASSCG010000059.1, read as the reverse complement.
GAACTACTAGACGTGCTGAATGGCCTCCTGGATGAGCAGAAGTTTGGCTTGAGTGCGCTTTCGGAAATCTCTGAGGGAATGGCAATCGCCTACCTGGATGGCACTATCCCTTATATCAATTCTGCGCTGCTTCGATTCACCCACATAACACAGGAACAAGCACGTGACTTAAACCTCTTTGACTTGCTGGACGCATTGAAGACAAATGTTTTCCATGAGCCCGCGATCGCCGTGCGACGTGTGTTGCAAACGGGCGAGCCTTACGAACGAGAGTTACAGTTTCCAGGCCGTAGTGGAACGTTCGGGTTGCGAATCTCACTCGTGATGGATCGTAACGTCGAGGAGTTACGTCGACCCTTGTGTCTGGCCGTCAGTGTTAGAGACATAACCAGGCTAAAAGAGCACGAACAGTTAAAGAGTGACATGATCTCTCTGATGTCCCACGAACTACGTACACCAATTACCAGCATCAATGGCTTTTCTGAACTTCTAATCGCTGACGATCAACTTCCAGAACAGGCCAAGGAGTTTGTGACCATAATCGCCAACGAGTCTCAAAGGCTCTCAAGAATGATCAATAGCTTTCTCGCCGTAACTCAGTTGGAACGAAAAGACAAACAGGAAGTCCTGAAGATTCCCTTGAGACTTGACCAGATCGTACGAGAAACCGTGGCGAATTTACAGTCCACTGCTAAGAAGAAACGTATTCGTCTCGTGGAGCAACCGAATCAAAGAATCCCTCCGGTGGCAGCAGACAAGAGTTTGATCTCACAAGCCGTGACGAACCTGGTAAAAAATGCGATCAAATACAGTCCGGAACGAACTACTGTGACAGTCTCTACTGCACTTGAGGCCGAGGCGGTCAGAGTTTCAGTCGAAGACCGCGGGTTTGGCATACCGCCGGAAGCCGTCGATCGCGTGTGGGAGAAGTTCTATCGGGTAGTGCGTGAAGGGCAAGAGAAGGATGAAGAGTCAACTGGGCTTGGTCTATCTTTCGTTCGCGAGGTTGTGGAACAACACGGAGGCGCGGTGGAATTGCAGTCGGAAGTCGGCCGTGGTTCGAAGTTCAGTTTTACGTTGCCGAGGTTGTGACGACCACTAGCTGTCGGCCTTATTTATCGTCCCTCTGCACGAAGGTGCCTTACAAGTGCACCTTTTTTCATTTGGATGAAGAGTCGACTCGTAGTCAATTGTAATTTCCTCGCCGGGCTGAATGTCGCGGAGGGCCATGAAGAGGATGTGGCCATGGAGGATTTTCATGTAGCTGTTGGGTTCGCATGAATGATTTATGTAATGCGTTCCGTTTCCGCCCTTGCTCCCATCGAGGCTCCAACGATCATTGATTGCGCAGATGCGTAGCCTTCGTCTGCCTGCGCGTCGATTGGCTTCAGCATTGGTGATTCGCTCGCCGGTGTACTCCGCTATCTTTCGGCCTCTTACGAACCTCGTTTTTGAAAAACATCCCCGACCCTCGATAGGAGAGTTTTTTATTTCTAAACCCGGATCTAAAGTTAGTCTCATCAGAAGGCTTAATCAGTGCTGCACAACCGCATGGACACGCAAAGCAGAATCAATGTGTAGAGGACCAAACGCGTTCCAAAGTCATCTTAACATTTCTGACAACGCCAAATTTCAGATTTCTACCGACAAAAAGGCCGCCAAGTTTTCCTGGCGGCCTTAGCAACTCTAC
>DASSCG010000058.1:0-3763 GCA_035697925.1 Pyrinomonadaceae bacterium | reverse complement strand
GAGCCGCGCATAACTCTCCGGTTCCGTAATCTCGATGGTGGGGCAAACGATCACTGTCGCACCAAATCTCTCAAGCTCAGAGACGAACTCATGCGCTTGTGACCGGGCTCGAGTTACTACGACTGTGCGCCCGGCGAGTGTCCCACTGTCGCTGTCGTTGGAATGATTCGTATTAGGCGTCCTGCTAGCCATCATTGCGAATTCCGTGCGTTATTTTTGTGCGGCTAACAATTTATCGCCGCCGCGTTTGAACAATTGTTCCGCCAAACGCGATCCCAAGTCTTCTGCCTCTGACGTGGAGCCGTTTATCTTGCCTCTAACAAGGTTTTGGCCTCCCGGATCTGCAATTAGCCCCTCGAGATTGAGTTCCTTTTGTGAAGCGACCGCATAAGCGGCAATAGGCAATTGGCACCCGCCTCCCAGAGTCCTTAGAAACGCTCTTTCAGATAAGCACGCAGTTTCAGTCGGCGCGTGATTTAGGGAACTAACAATTTCGATTGTAGAGGGATCATCGATTCGTGTCTCGACGGCCAAAGCTCCCTGTCCCACGGCGGGCAACATTTCGTCAGTTCCAATTAATGCGCTGATTCGTCCATCGAGTCCTAAGCGTCGCATCCCAGCCGCAGCCAGTATCAGTCCATCGTACTGTCCTTCGTCGAGTTTACGGACTCTCGTATCCACATTGCCTCTCAGTTCCTTGCAGACAAGATCGCGCCGCAAGAACTTCAGTTGAGCGAGCCGGCGCGGACTTGAGGTACCTACGACGGCCCCCGGTTGCAAATCACTAACCGAGCTGAGGGTTTGACCATCTCTGACTACAAGGGCATCACGAGCGTCTTCACGCTCGCAAATGGCGGAGATCGCAAGCTCGCTTGGTAGGTTCGTAGGTAAATCCTTTAGGGAATGGACTGCAACATCAATTCTGCGCGTCAGCAGTGCATCTTCCAATTCTTTGGTAAAGACGCCTTTGCCACCGATTACCGAAAGAGGTTCGGTCCTAACATCTCCGGACGTTTTTATGATCTCGATCTCGGGCTGAACGTGCGGGTGGAAATGCAGAATTAAAGTTTGAATCCGCCTAGCTTGCCAGAGTGCAAGCTTGGAACCTCGCGAGCCTATGACCAGAGTTTTTTTCATTTAGGCGAGATGGCTGAGAGGTTTAAGCAGACCTTGGAGCGGTAGCAACCTGAATGCGAATTTCAATTTTGTGAATGACTATTATTTTTGCTGCAAATCAGTCTTCAAGGTCGAACAGATTGCGCCATGCTTCAACACTCTCGCTGTCGCTAGCCTCGAGCGAACGCCGCATGCGATCAATCAAGGGATGAGAGATCTTGTTTACCGTAGAAAGCAATAACGCTTCGATTGCAGCTTCCTGTTCAGGCGTTAAGGAACCAAGACGACTGCGTTGTCGGTTCATCTCTGATCGAGCTATGTCTTGAAGTTTTTGACGCAGGGCCCCAATCGAAGGGCCGATCTCCATAACCCGCAAGGTTTGTTGAAATTGCATTACTTCGGAGTCGACAATCAGTTCCGCCCGCTCAGCTTCACGTTCTCTCTCCCTGATATTCGAAGAGACTACTGACTCGAGGTCGTCGATATCGAAGACAAAGGCATTGGCCAGGTTGCCAATCGCTGGATCGAGATTTCTCGGGACGCTGATGTCTATGAAGAAGGCGGGCCGGTTACGTCTGCGATTCAAGGCCTCCTTGGCCATAGCAGCCGTGATCACATATTCGCCGGCGCCAGTTGAACAGATAACAATGTCAGCATCAGGAAGATAATCGGTCAGATTGTCAAAGTTTACGGCCTCCCCGCCAAACTCTTTTGCCAGGCGATCGGATGCTTCAGCGGTCCGATTTGTTATAAACACTCTCGACACGCCGGCGTTGATCAGGTGACGGGCAGAGAGCTCAGCCATCTCTCCGGCGCCTACCAGCAACACCGACTGTCCTTTGAGCGAGCCAAAAATCTTCTTTCCAAGTTCTACCGCCATGTAACTGATCGAAACGGCATTCGCTGCAATTCCGGTCTCGCTCCGCACGCGTTTGGCCACGTGGAAGGCCTGGTGAATTAGTCGATTCAGAACGCGACCAGCCGTGCCCGCTTCCAGGGCCACCGAATAGGCCTTTCGAACCTGGCCCAGTACCTGCGGTTCCCCAACAACCATCGAATCGAGTGAAGATGCGACACGGAAGACGTGGCGCACGGCTTGGTCGTCGAAGTGGCTGTATGAATGGTCGCGAAACAAGTCGGGAGGTAAACGTCGAGATTGACTTAGGAAGTTGCTGATTCGCTCCTGGTTTTCTTGAGTCCGCTCACCGGTCGTAGCCGTGAGTACCTCTACGCGATTACAAGTCGAAACGATCATTCCTTCGCGCACGACTTCTCCATCTACCAGAGTACGCAAGCCCGCAGCGCAAGCTTCCTCTGTGAAGGCGAGCAACTCTCGCACCTCCACAGGTGCAGTTTTATGATTGACTCCTACGAGGACTATCGACATAGCGAAAAGTAAATTCAGTTAACCGAACACGTGATAGCCACCCATCCATCTCGCGCCGAATAACGTGCACAAGACCAGCACAAAGCCGGCTACTCCTAACCACGCCGCACTTCGGCCGCGCCAGTGAGCAGTCGAGCGATATACAATCAGTAAGAGATAGAGCAACCAGGTCAGTAAGGCGAAGATCTCTTTAGGATCATTGTGCCACAAGACACCGTAACGTGACGACGACCAGAGCATGCCCGTGGCGATTCCCAGCGTTAACAACGCGAGGCCAATAGCTGCTGCACTAGTTGCAATCTCGTTTAGCGTCGTAAGCGAAGGCAGCCGGTGAAAAATAGCGGTAAAAGTTTTAAGCTTTAGTTCACGTTCCTGGAGCAGATACATTACGCTGGCGACGAAAACAGCAAAGAAGGCAGCGTAGGCAAAGAGCAGAAGAGTGGTGTGAACCGGAAACAACCAAGTGTCGGAAAAGCCCACTCCCTGTGGGGTTATGGGTGAACCTATCAGCAAGGCTAGAAACACCAGGAATGAAACTTCAGGTAGTGTGAAGGTCCCCAATGCGTGCGCACCATACCGATATCTCACCAGCGCATAACCCACCACCATTGTCCAAGCCAAAAACGAGAGAGTCTCTGGAAATGAGAAGAGCGGATAGTGTCCGTCGATAAACCAATCGGCGGCCAAAGCTGTGGTATGGAGGACAAACCCGATGGCCATAGCCCAATCGGAGACCCGCTGCAACGCTCGACGTTTGTTAACAAAAGCGAGCACCGAGTGAATCGCCGAAACAACATAAGCCGCAAGGACTGCGAGTAAAAGTGATTTCATCAGGAGTTGAAAGGTCGAGACGCGGTTATTTTAGTTCATCAACTCATGGGCAGCAAAGCTGAGTTCCTCTGTGCAGGAAGCTGTTCTAATTAGGGCGCTGTTTGTGTTAGGTAATAAAGACACGATCACTTAGTCACACGAAACTCCACGAAAAGACTCTGATTTCGTGACGCTTCGTGTGACCGTTGACGGCTGAACTACCATCGACGCAGGAAAAAAACTTCAAACTGACCCACTCACCTTTCGCGACAAACACGGGACATTGAGTGTGTTGGCCAGCTGAGCGTTGCTTAAAAAGCGTTGTCAGAGTCGGGGTTGGAGGGCTATTCTGGATCCGCCCTCCCCAGGAAACGTGACATCGCAGCCTGGCCTCTTCAGAAAAGCAAACATGCCGCTCAAGATTAAAGATTTGGATTTACATATGGCTGG
>DASSCG010000057.1:0-3525 GCA_035697925.1 Pyrinomonadaceae bacterium | reverse complement strand
CGGACTGTCGAGATATGTGCCCGTGTTGGCAACCATCTTAATGTCACCGATGTGGAACTCAGTTCCCGGCGCGTACAGAGCTCGCGACGCTTCGCGAGTCAGATGATCGGAGATAACGGGCGCCGGCAGTCCCTTGTAGGTGATCATGCCGTGCTCGATGGTGTGACTGAGGTCTATGAGTGTTGATGACATGGGGTATACCGAACCGGGTTCGAGTCTTGCTACTAATCAAAGTCGGCGGGGTAAACCACCCTTCCCGACCTTTGAGCTTCTTATAGTTGTCGCTTTTCCGATTGAGAACCTTTTCAAGCCATAGGAAGATCATTCACGAATGAGATCTCGCAGGTTGGGAAGGGCGGTTTACCCCCGCTGACGGTCAATAGCGCCAACGTCGCAAGGGTCACACCTAACAACTAAAGATCATCACCTCACGCCTGCCGACTCAGTATGAAGTCCGCAATCGTGCGAAGGCGCTCGGTCGGCCGGTCAATCTGCTCCAACGCCTCGCATGCGTGATGGTGAACAGCATCTGCACGCAGTCGCGCGGTCTCAATCCCATATAGCGATGGATAGGTAGCCTTTTGCGCGCGTGCGTCTTTGCCCGGCGTCTTGCCTAGCGATTCTGCCGTGGCGGTGATGTCGAGAAGGTCATCGGTAATTTGAAACAGAAGACCGAGGTGCGCTGCATATTTACCAACCGCTTCAAGCTCCTGCTCGTTTGCCCCAGCAATGATGGCGCCACAGCGTGCTGCAGCCACAATTAAGGCAGCAGTCTTCAGTCGATGAATCTGTTCCAATTCATCACTCGATACAGAACGCGATTCCGCTTCGAGGTCACGAGCTTGCCCCGCGACCATTCCGCCCGGCGTTCCGGCAGCACGACCTAACTCGCTTATTAATAGAACTCGCTTTTCTGCGGGGAGCAGCGAATCTTCCGCGATGGATTGGAAGGCAAGCGTCTGCAGCGCATCACCCGCAAGAATCGCCGTAGCTTCATCAAATCGTATGTGGCAGGTGGGCAGCCCACGTCTTAATTCATCGTCATCCATTGAAGGCAGATCGTCGTGGATCAGCGAGTAGGTATGAATCATTTCGAGAGCGCAAGCCGTGGTTAGGAGTTCCTTACGAGACGCTCCGAACACCTCGCCGGTAGTAAGCAGCAGGATTGGGCGAAAGCGTTTGCCTCCCGCGAAGACACTCCAACGAATTGCCTGATGAACGGAGATGGGCTCTACAGACTCAGCGGGAAGCAAGTCATCGAGGGCGCCGTCGATCGAGGTCCGGCACTCGTTAAAGAAGGCTTCGGGGTCGAACCCGATCCGCGATGAAAGCTCCGAAGAAGTACTCATTCTCCGTCCTGGCCTTCGTGAGGTACGGCGCCTTCAAAGGGAGTTACTACCGGTCGGCCCTGGTTATCACGCAAGAGGATCTCAATGCGTCTTTCAGCTTGCCCAAGTCGCTCCTGGCACTCTCTTGAAAGACGTATGCCCTGTTCAAATAGTTCGAGACTCTTTTCCAGAGGCAGGTCGCCTTTTTCGAGGTCACGGACAATCTGTTCCAGCGCCTCTAGGGAGGCCTCGAAGGTTCTTGGTTGCTGTTCGTTGTTCGTTGTCATCAATAGATCTCGAGCTTTAACAATCTGGCAGTCCGCTGTTCCGAAACGGCTCTCTTTTTTTAGCGCCCGTTAGCGGTTAGTTTGAGCGTTATTCATAGTTTGGAAAAGCTGCGCCAAGTCGCAGCACTCCAAACGGCTTGTCACCTAAGCGGACCAATCGCCGGAAAATCCTTTACGATGTCGTCGACGATTTGAGGGATAACGGTCTCGTCTTTGATACCGACAATTCGCCAACGTTCGCTGTTACGCTGCATGATGAGCTCAATATCCCTTCCCTGAGCCGGCGCAATAGCCTTAGCACTGTCGCTCTCAGTTGTGATCTTGACGCGGTAAGGAATCCCCAGCGCAAGAATAACAAACGGCTTAGGCTCAGACTCGTCAGAAATCTCCTGTAACCTCTTGACCAGCGAATCTCGAATGTTTTGTTTGACTCCAGGCAACAGACTCGGCACGAGTGCTTCAACACGTTTGCGCTGCTGAGGACTTATTGTCCTGCCGTAGCGTGACACCGACTTCTCAGTCACGTCAGACGCGATGCTGTCGACAATCTTATCAATATCTACGATTTCATTTACTGTCACCGCATCCTTTCGTTGCACTGCATCAACCAGCAATGCCAATGAGTATGCCGGAGTAGTTTGGTAATTTCGCCACCATAAAAATCCTGCAGCAGCGGCTATGCCAGCCAACAGCACTACGATGATTCCCACTGCAGCTAAAACCTTGGGCCAGAGCCTTCCGCCTCGCTTGGTTGAACGTTTCCCAGCAGGCTGCTGCTCGAGACTGATTACGAAACGCTTCCGATTCTGAGGGCCAATTGGCTTCTGTTCGGGGGTCATGTCGTTTCGGCGACGATAGCTCAGGTTTCCTCAATGGTTTCGACGCGCGTGTTGATTCGGCCCCTGGCAAGGCGCACCCGGACGGAGTCACCCACCGAGGTAGACTGCGCGTCTCGCAACAGGTTGCCCGACTCATCCTGCGCAATCGCATAACCCCTTTGGAGCACGGCAAGTGGCGAAAGAGCGTCAAGTGACGCCGCCGCCAGTCCGAGACGAGTGCGCGACTCTTCAAGCCTTGTATCGATCAGGCCCGTGCAGCCTCTGTAGGCCGCATCGAAGCGTTTTCTGGCATCGGCTAGACGGGTTTGCACTCGCGCCGGTGAGAGCTGATACGAAACTGCATCGGCTCGTTCCCGCGCATCTTTGATGGCCCGATTCATCTGCAATTGCATCCGGTGGGTAGCGGAATTAGTTTCGAGTCGTGCATTACGCATTCGCGAGCGCACTTCGTCAAACACCTGAGACAAAGCGTGCTCCTGCACCCTCGTGCGAGCGTCAACAATCTTGTAGCGCATCAAACGCGTGAGGCTGCGACCCAGCTCGGCGAGGCTCGAGCAGATCTGGTCTTCCTGTGCGGCAACCAGCTCGGCCGCGGCAGACGGTGTTGGTGCCCGCAAGTCGGCAGCAAAATCAGCAATCGTGAAATCGGTTTCATGGCCCACGGCGGAGATCACCGGAATAACCGATGCACGAATGGCGCGCGCGACTTCCTCCTGGTTAAAAGCCCAGAGATCTTCGGTCGACCCTCCACCGCGTCCAACAATGAGTACATCAATTAGTTCGTGGTTGCGGCCGTCACGCTCAGCTCGTTTATGCTGCTCATTGATCAATCTAATCGCGCGAGCTATATCGCTGCCGGCGCCGTCTCCCTGCACCCGCGCAGGAGAAAAGAGCACATGGACCGTACGAGTGCGCCGCGAAATCACGTTTAGAATGTCACGGATCGCCGCGCCAGTCGGGGAGGTGACAACGCCCACACGCCTCGGAAACACTGGCAAAGGCCGCTTCAAGTTTTTGGCAAAGAGTCCTTCAGCTTGCAAACGATCCCGAAGCTGTTCAAAGGCGATTCGA
>DASSCG010000056.1:0-7202 GCA_035697925.1 Pyrinomonadaceae bacterium | reverse complement strand
CTTCGAACAGGTTCACGATCCGTTTGCCTTACTCCCAATTAGGGGGCGTGCCAGAGTACGAATGAACAGGATCGTCGGATTGCGGTTGTGGCTCAAGATCAAGAACCTCCTCAGGAGTGACGTCGATAGCGTTGACGGGCCCATGATTGATGTCGAAGACTTCTCGCCTGCCCATGGATGCATAAGCTGCCAACGCCAAAGGAGGTTCTGGTGGTGGTGAGTAAGTCGACACCGTGTCGACGACAGGCTCCTGAGTTTTCCCTTCTTCGTCACGTCGCGATAATTGAAACTTGGTCAACACGAGTCGACTCACATTTAGACCTAAACTGTTATCGAGAACGCAGAGCTGCTCCGCAATAATTCGTTGGGATACCCTTTCAAGGGCGCTCTCCAGCTCCCTCCCCACGCTGGCGACATCGTTTGCCAGAATCATCTCAAAATCTTGACCTGCGCTGATCCGCCGCCTGGCGTGATTCTGCAGTAAGACCCCTGCTTCCTTATGAACCCTGCCAGTTGCCACAATAACCAGATGGCAATTCTCTATTTCGGCCTCAAGATCAATGGCCTCCCGGGCAAAACCAGTTGTTAAGTCGCCGTCGCGCGTAACCAGCAGGAACGATTCGCCGCACACGTTTGCCATGATCTGCCCATGGCCGCTGCCTTCAGAAGCTCCGACTGCAATCTCTCTTTCCGGAATTCCCATCTCGCGCAACAGGGAAAGGAGACGACTGACTAGCCATGACCCATCTTCAAGTAGTGAGGAAGCGAGTGGGGTAGGTGCCAGTACTTCTTCCACGTTTTCGTCGGCCACTGGCAAGCCACACTCACTGCAAGTCGCATCACTAACGGTTACTACTGCCAGTGCATGGGGATTGGGCAATCGAAAGAGGGGATGTCCAGTTTTTCTGCAACTAACCTGCACTTCCCTTGCGACCAGTCCGACAGCCTCGAGTCTTTCTATTGGCACTTCGTGTGACGCCGTTTCCCCGGTTAGAAGTGCGACGCCTGCGCCTTCAATATGAGCATTTCGAGCGGTGCGGAGGAAAATACGTGCGTGTTCATCTTCGAGGTTAGAAGCCGCCAAGGTACGTTTACTTGCCGTCTCTCTGCGCAAGCTCGTGTACAACGAATCTCCGTCCTGCCTCGCGATGAATCCTCTAAAACCCTCCGGAACGTTTTGCTTACCAAGTTGCCACTGCGGAAAGCCAGCGGCAGAGTTACCTTGTTTCTGAAATTCTGAAAGAAGCAAATCACGCACAGTCGCGCAGAAGGAGTCGAGCTTCCTAAATGGTTCAGGTGTCTTCGCTTCGAAAATAATCCCCGCTCCGAGCAGAGGTTCTCCTTCATCCTCATCTTCAAAGACAAGAAACAGAACATAATCGGAAAAACAAAAGACGTCTCCCGGGACAAACGGCTCGCCGGTTGCCGCTTCGGTCCAGGATGCAATAGCTGCCTCAACCTCACCGGTCCGTTCTGAATCTCCTAACGCAGCCTCAAAACATCGGAGTCGTGTGGATCGGATTAGAGGACTCAGATTCTGGGCTTGCAGTTCTTGCAGGAGACGGGTTCGACCTTCTCTGTCTACCGCATAATTCAGGGACTTGCGTTCAAGAAATAGCATTATGACCTTTCTTGCCTGCCTTTCAGGCCTGGGCTGATCTCAATTTGGCCTCGCCACGCTGATCTGGACACTTTCCTGGCCGGTTACTTTAGCTGGGTAACGACGTTGCTTCGCGATTCGCAAAGCGAGGCGTTCATAACTATCCATTCCCGGCTTATGATTTTCGATTGATGCCTTCAATACTCTTCCGTTTTCGATTTGCATAATGACTTTTACGGATTGAGTGCTCGCGACAGAGTTCTCAGGCGTCTTGGCCTGTTCACTCGAAGTAACGGAGGCGGGTCGCGTGGATCCGCCGGATGATTCTGGCTGATCTTTTGGCTCGGGCTTTACTGTTGAGACCTGTGTGATCTGGCGACGTGATTGCTCTGATGTTCGAACTGTTTTTGTAATCTCGTTCGGGCTGATCGCAGGTTCAGGCATTTTAGTTTGAACCGAGGCCTCCACCGCGACTCCGGAGTTTGTCCTCTCAGAAACGGATGGACCCTGATTCAATTTCCCGGATAAGGCAATCACTGTAGAGAGTCCGAGCAGGACGACAGCGGCTGCTGCCACAAATAGAATCGACCTGCGTCGATCCCTCACTGGAAGTCCAGGCAGCAGTTGTGGAGGTTGAGGATTTCCAGGAGGAATAAGCTTAGGCGTATTCGATGGAGCATGGGCGGGCGGGAGAGAACGTTCCGAGTTGCCGGCGATCGCCGCGCCCTCGATTTGTAGAGAGCTTTCATCCCAGCAGCCAAATAACTCAGAGACAACTCTTTGAAACGAGGGCGCAATCGACCGGCGAGACGGCTTAACAAGAGGGTTAAAATTGAAGGCAGCTTCCTGCTGAGCCAAGGCCACACATATGGCCTGCAAGCCAGTTAGATCGTTTAGTTGTGCATCCACTAGCTCCCCATCGTGGAAGAAGAAGGTTCCGGGGCCTTTTGGGTACTCAATCGTTAATCGTCCGGTCTTGCGTTGGTGGCGAAGAATTCCTACAAGATCGGACAACGGGTAATCGCGCAGGTGGCCTGTCAAAACCACGAAACGGCTATTCTGCATTGCTACTCCTTAATTGTCCGGCGATCACCGGCAAAGCTTAATCCCGCATCCTTAGTGGATATCGGGAATTTTTGGCAAATCTGTTAGCAAGATCCTTATCCAGGCTCTCGAGAATCCTATATTGCTCCATCACGAAATTGGTCTCACCCAATTCCTGATACGCCATTCCAAGACTAAAATGAGCCTTCGCCATTTTCGGATCGAGTTTTGTCGCCTTCCTAAATGCGACCACAGCTTCTCTGAACCGACGCAAGCGAAAATATGTCAGTCCTAACCCGTATTGAGCTTCTGCCAAATCGGGATTGAGTTTCACCGCCTGCCTGAAAGCTTTGGCAGCATCATTGTTTTTGTCTAATTTGACATAGGCAGTGCCGAGACTGAGAAAAACCTCAGCTGTTTCTTGATCGAGCTCGATTGATTCAAGGTAGGCCTCGATTGCAGCTTTTACGTCACCAGCGCGGTAGAGCGCCAAAGCGGATCGGTAGGATTCTAGTGCGGCTTTTTTAGCATCGGCGGTAGTGGGTGGTTTGAAGTTTACGGGAGAACCTTCCGTCCGTGAGGATTCAACTGCTGAAGAATTGCCCGCAGCTACCGGAGTCGACTCGCTCGCGCGCGCATTCTGAATCGGCTCAGCACCTTTATTTGCTGAAGGCTCATGGGGAAGCCGCGCCTGCACAATCTCGGCATCGTCGCTGCCTTTCTTGCCCTTAGCTACGGTATTTTCTGCCGGCGGAGGTTTGGTAGGTAAAGCCGGCGGAGTGCCTACTTCTTCGAGTGAGCTTGACGAGACTTCTCGGCTCCCAGAGAAACTCAAGTTGATTCCGTTTTTTTCCAGGCCCAGAGGCTTAAACTCTGTAGGTTCAGGGGCTTTGGGCATCTTCTGGGGAGAAGGAACGTTAACGATTTTGGCGATGCTCTCATTGAAATAGTAGGTGACTGTCCTATAAGTAACCTCCACAGGTTCACGTTTCAATTGACCATTTTCGAAGACAACAAGACTGGTAACCATTTTTGTCCAGTTGCCAAATGTGTCGAACTCATAGGAGTAAGCCTCTCTGCTTAGAATGGCGCCACGGTCATCTCGCAGGGTCATCTCAACGATGTTACCCCGGTTGTCGTACTTATACTCTTCCTTACCAATCAAGGAATCGCCACCAGGATAGGAAGTATTCTCAATTCTGTTTCCGTTGAATCCATAGGTAGTGAGCTCGAGAAGCTGGCGAGGCCCCTCAATAGGTCGCCCATCCTTGACCTCAACTTTGGCGGATTCAATTTTGACTCGGCGCACTGAGCCAACAAGGCCGTCCTGTTCCTTCGTGCTATCGAGTACTGATATCGCAGGACGTGGCTGGCCGGCCCCAACGCTATTTTGCGCCTGGGCGGACGTCTCTACGGTAAAGACAGTTGCCAATACAGATAGCAAAAGAGCCGCGCAGACCCTTCTCGAATTGCGGTACATTTGCGCCCCTCCAGTTTCAGATCTCACCACTGCGCCCCGGTCCGGCGAAGACTGGAAAGAGGAGTGTCCTTGAGGGCAGTGATTTGTTTGCCTGGTTAAGACTGGATTGAGAACGTCGGGATGGGTGTGGAACCCACGTGCAGCACCTCGCTCCAGCACTATATCTTGTACTGTCCGGCGCGAAGAATACAATAAGTGCCTGCGAATTACTAGGCATTCTTTGTGAGAAATTAACTACTTCGAGAGAAAGCTGGGAATTCCCGGATGAGCGGGACGCACTGTGACGCAACAGTGCACAGGTATGTTTGGACGTTTAACTTGCAGAAAAAGAATTCAGGGCGAGGTGCTACTCGCCCTGAATCGACATTTTGCTCGGACCGCTTCCGCGAAAAGCAAAGACCCGCTTTAAGCTCCTCGCCCCGAACCTTATCCTTTAGACCAGCAGGATTATTCGGGCGGAAGGTAGGATTCGTCCCGGCAGATTTCCTGGGCTCTCATCTGATCGATCCGGCATCTTTCGTTGTTTGCCCCAAGATCATTTCTGCAGTCCCTTATCAACTCCTGGCGCACTTCCTCACACTGCGAACGGCAGCTCCCCTGAAAAGCCAACACAGAAAACAGCATCGGTACGGCAAAGATGTAAGCTAGTTTTTTCTTCATTTGATTCTCCCTCCTTCTTCAACATGCGAAAAAAGAGGTTGCTGGGGCTCACACTATATTAATGTCCGGTTAAAACCTTTTTAGCTGCGGCATCCGCGATCAAAAGTAAAAGAGAGGCTCCGCCTGGTGCAGTCGCCTCTCGTCATGTTTCTCAAAACGTAGTTATCGGCAAACGGCTTCGCCCACGACTGCCGCGCCACTCGTTCTCCAGGTAGTTGGCATCCGCTTCGCTGCGCGGAACCATTAAGGGGGACCCAAGGTAGCGGTGGTTTTCACCTCCGCATACGTCCGATACGCGATCGCGTCACTTCGACACCATCAAGATCTACGGAGAGGTATTGCGATTTTCTACTGAGAGTCTCTTAACAGAATCACGTCGTCCATCTGACTCCCTCGTGACAGGACAATCTGTTTGCCTTCGCGCGAAATCTCGAATGCGAAAATCAGTCCTGATTTAAAGTTGGTCACCTGTTTGGCTGGACCGCTATCGAGCGGCAGACTCCAGATGTTGTCAGCATTGTCGCGCCCATCGGCGTAAATGATCGAACGGCTATCTGATGTCCAGCCGAGTCCGACATCTCTGAAGTTGAAAGAAATGTCAAAGGTCTTAATCGGCTCACCGCCGGCGAACGGCATCACGGCCAACTTGTTTGCTTGGGCCGGCTCGTCAAAGTAACGGAGCGCGATTAGTTTCCCATCGGGTGAGACTGCCGCCCAAGATGACGACTTATCCGACAGTTGTTCAGGTCTGCCTCCGGCTATCGGCACTTTCCAGAAGGTCGGCTTTCCTTGCCGCAGCGATCTGAATAACACCCATTGCCCGTCAGGTGAACAGGTCGGCTGGGAGTCAATAGCAGTTCCTTCAGTCAATTGTTTTGGGTTATTGCCGTTGAGTTCCATCCTCCACAGATTGAAATTCCCCGAGCGATTCGAACTGAAGACGACGTAACGGCCATCCAGCGATACACATCCCAGTTCTTCAGTGTGAGGATCTGCGGTTAATTGTTTGTTTCCGCCTCCATCGGGTCTGACGATCCAGATGTCCGAGTGCTCTCCCACCGTTGTATAAAGAATTCCTCCATCCGGCGCCAATGCGATGCTGTCTCCGTCATATTTACCACTGGTAATCTGCTTCGCGCGACTCTCATCTTCGCCCGGCCCCATCGCCCAGATCTGTGCAGACTTGTCTGCCTGAACTGTCACGAGAGTCTTAGAGTCTGCAGTCAATCCCAGACTGCTGGTACCATACGCATTCAGATCGTTTGTAATCCTTCGCGTCTCGCCGTCAGGATATGAGACATACCAGATCTGTGTGCCCGCAGAAATCAGTTCAGGAACGGCTAGGACGATCAACCCGCTGCCATCGGACAGCCAGAGTGCGCGCGACACGGATACCCAGTTGTGAGATGTAATAGGTTTTTCCGGTCCACCTGCGGCAGGAACTTCGATGATCGTTCCCGATATATTGCCGCTGAAAGTTCCAACACCGCACGCTATCGTCTTTCCATCAGGCGACCATGCCGGGCCGCCTGCCAAAGAGAAGTAATCAGGGAGTTTGCGAGAGGCGATCTTACGCTCGCCTGATCCGTCCAGGCCAGCGACTAGCAAGTCGGACTCCGTCGCTGAAGCTCGAACAAAAGCCAGTTGCTTGTTGTCAGGAGAAAATGTGACTGGACTGGTAACGCCGCCAATGACACGTCGCGGTGTGCCGCCCAGTGCCGCCACTTGATAGAGCACACCCAGGGGATTGTCTTTATCGAACAAAGAGTAATAGATGAATTCGCCATCGCGCGAGAACGTTGTGCCGCCAATTTTGCCTTCGACATCCGATACGATCCTCACCACGCTGCCTGTCAACACTTGACGTCCCACCAGGCTGTCCCTTCCCCCTTCAGTCGTTCTAAATACAACGTACTTGCCGTCTGGTGAAATCGATGTGTAGCCCTTGATCAAAGCGCTTCCAATCTTGCCGCCAGTCGTCAAGCGGGTGATCTTCATTGCGCGAAATGGCTCATTCTGCGGATTGGTACTTAGGAGCTTGTACCCAACGAAAAATGTCGCTCCGACGGCCAGCAGCAATCCGGCCGACGCGAGCGCCAGACCATTTCGATGCTGCTTGATCCCGCGCACGATGAATTCAGCGCTCGACATCGAAGAGGTTGGCGAGCTTTCATAGGTGACCGAGGTGATTGTGGGACCGTTTGAACGCGGATCACTCTGTGTCGTGGTCACTTCACTGACAACCGACGATGGAGGCGCGGTAATATCTAGCTGCGCGTCTCGATCCAGCTCTCGTCGCAACTCCTTCAGTTCAATCGCGACGTCCTTGATAGTCTGATATCGATCGTCGACGTCTTTCGCGAGGCAACGACGAATGATCCGCTGCAGCTCAGGAGGAGCAGACGGCTTGAAATCTGT